>CAZXDE010000067.1:0-9438 GCA_964639515.1 uncultured Thermodesulfovibrio sp. | reverse complement strand
GAGGTTATTATTGAGCTTTCCGGGAAGGGCGTCAGGAGGATAGTGGTCGTGCCCGTCAGTTTTGTATCCGACCATATAGAGACACTCTACGAGATAGACATTTTATACAGGGGCCTGGCGGAAAAAAACGGGACGGAGCTCAGGAGGGTGGAGTCATTAAATACCCGTCCGCTCTTCATATCAGCGCTGAAAGACCTTGTACTCAGGGCAACAGAGGGTTTTTAATGAAACGTAACACACTTGTGATCATAGGCCTTGGCCGTTGTGATAAACCTGGCGGATTCGCTCTCTATATTGTCGGATGACAGGATGGCGGAGATGAGCGCCACCCCCTGCGCCCCTGCTTTAAGTACATCCTGTACCCGCTCAATCTTTATTCCCCCAAGTCCAAAAACAGGGATTGAGACCTTTTCGGCCACTTCCTTCAGTTTTTCAATCCCCACGGGTGGACCATATTTTTTCTTTGAAGGCGTTTTATATACAGGACCGAAGGTTATAAAATCAGCCCCTTCCCTTTCGGCCTCAATGGCCTCCTCAAGGGTGTGGGTGGATACGCCGATGATCATTTTCCCTCCCGTGACCTTATGCACGGCCCGTGGGGGGATACTTGTCCCGGCAAGATGGATCCCGTCTGCCTCAACCGATAGTGCTACATCCAGCCTGTCATTGACAAAGAGCCTTGCCCCGTAACGGGAGGTGATCTCCCGCAGTCTGCAAGCCGTCGCATACAGTTGTCTCACGGACAGGTCCTTTTCCCTTAACTGTAATGCCTGTAAGCCCCCTTTAAGTGCATCCTCGATCCCTTCATAAAAAGGCGACTTCATCTGCCGTCCGTCCGTTATAAGGTATAGACTGAAATCAACCTTTATTGTTCTAAACAAGGGTTTCAATCCACAGAAAGAAAATGTTTTCAAGAATGAAGGTCACTCCCGTCAGTACCCAGAGAACCCTCGCTATGTTTTTTTGTTTTATCTTCAGGATATGCAATACTACAGATATAAATATGAACCATCCCGCGGATAGCCACTTCATGTTCCACGGTGAGACCCAGAGTATAAGTAATGATATAAATATTCCCAGTCCGATAAAGGGTCCCCAGAGATAAAGGGGGCTGTTCCTGTCCGTCAGCCTCCCCGCCCTGAGTGCCCCTATCATGTAGACCTGCCACCAGCCCCCCATAAACATAAACATCACCCCATAGCGGTCAAGGCGGGCAAGAGTTGTTGACATGAGAGGGAAGGCCCTGGTTTCAATTGCCCATATCGTAAAGAAAAAGATAGCAGGGACAAGGGCCATGAAAAGAAATCCGCAGAAATCAAGAACATAGGAGCCAAGAGGCGCATCATGTCTGTCTCTCTCATATCGTGCACTTATAAAAAACTCCATTCCCAGGAACACCGGCACTATAAGGTATGCCAGCTCCTGGTACCTGTAAGCTTCCATTATTGTTTTCCTCCACCCTTTTTTGATATAGTATATATTATGACGGTTTCATAAAAAAAGGGCATTTTCAGACTTTTTACGCGTTCGTCATATATTACCTGTTTAGATACTATATTAACATGTTAACTGCCGATATGTTAATTTTACCCGCGTTCCCTTTCGTTTTCGGACATTCGTTCATTGACTTTTTAAGTATTTTGTAAGTAAAATATTAAATAACCTTATGAAAAATAAAAATATTTTCATAATCATAACCTTACTGTACATCGTTATGTGTGCAGGTCCCCTATTTGCCCAGGAGTTTCAAACCATACCAATATCCCCTGTACCCCGGTCATCACAACAGTTATCACGACAGTCATCGGCAATCGAGAAGAAACAACCTCCTCAGCAGTCCGAACAGGGGGGGCAGGGCTTGAAGACCGAACTGCTTCCTGTGGAAGAACCTTCAGCAGGGCCTTCGGAGTTTGAGGACTATATCGCGGGAAAGGTTTCCCTTACGGTTTCAACCAATCTCAAGCAGTTTGGTTATGACCTTTTCAGCAGACCCCCTTCAACATTTGCTCCTGTCGGGAACGTGCCTGTTGGGCCTGGTTATGTTATCGGCCCCGGTGATGAGATAAAGTTATCTATCTGGGGAAGGGTGGAAGGACAGTGGGATGTTGTGGTAGACAGAGACGGGAATATAAGCATTCCCAAAATTGGAACTCTTGGCGTTTCGGGTTTAAAATTCAGTGAATTAAGAGAGCTTCTACATAAGCAGTTTTCCAAATATTATACAGGATTTGAGATGAATGTGAGCATGGGTTCACTGAGAACCATCAGAGTCTATGTGGTTGGCAATGCCCGGCGTCCAGGCTCATATACACTATCCTCGCTTTCCACTCTCATAAATGCACTGTTTGAGGCAGGCGGGCCCAGCAAGACAGGGACAATGAGGGCTATACAGGTAAAGCGGAACGGTAAGACCGTAGTCCGGTTCGACATGTATGATTTCCTGTTGAAAGGCGATAAAACAGGGGATATAAGGTTGATGCCGGAGGATGTGATATTCATACAGCCGGTCGGACCACTCGTTGCCATTGCAGGCAGTGTGAATAATCCCGCTATATACGAGCTGAAAGGTAAGACCACGATATCCCAGTTGATAGAGATGGCGGGAGGATTAAATGACGTTGCCTTTAAAGGCAGGGTACAAATAGAGCGGATTATCGATAACAGCCGGCAGATAGTGTTTGAATCCGACCTTCAGAAGATACGGGATAAAGATATTGCAGTGCAGGCAGGGGATGTAGTAAAAATCTTCCAGGTCGTTAAAGACGAGAGAATAGTGAGGCTTGCCGGAGCAGTACAGAGAGAAGGCGAATATGGGTTCAGCCCTGTCATGACCGTCAGGGATTTAATCTCAATGGCGGGCGGGCTTAAATATTATGCGTATGACAAGGAAGCCGAGCTGACAAGGATACATATTACCAGTGAAGGACCAATTACCGAGAAGATCATGGTCAACCTGGAGAAAGCATTGGCAGGGGATCCCGACAGCAATATCCATTTGCAGCAGAACGACTATCTGTTTGTCCGTGCCATACCTGAGTGGAGGCTTTACCAGACAGTGGTGATCAGGGGTGAGGTCAGATTTCCGGGTACATATACCATCAAAAGAGGCGAGAGACTTTCATCCCTTATAGAGAGGGCCGGAGGGTTTACCGACAAGGCATTTCTGAAGGGAGCGGTATTTACGAGAAAGCGGATTGAGGCATTGCAACAGAAACAGATTGAGGAGATGATAGACAGGCTTGAAAGAGAACTTATGAGTGCGGGGACGGTACGGGTAGCTACAGCCGCTTCTTCGAAAGAGGCGAGGTTGACGCAGATAGAGATAGCGCAGAAGAGACAATTTATTGCAAAGCTCAGAACAGTAAGGGCAAAGGGGAGAGTGGCAATCCGGATGGAGTCGCCGGATAAACTCAGAGGAACAATTTATGATATAGAGCTTGAAGACAATGATTCAATATATATACCTACTGATCCACAGACTGTGCAGGTAATAGGTTCCGTATATAATCAGACTGCCTTTATTTATGAAAAGGGAAGGAATTCCAAATTCTATATATCCCTTGCAGGTGGTTATACGGATAATGCCGATAGTGCTAATGTATATATACTCAAGGCCAATGGCTCTGCAATGAAGTCAAGCAGAGGGTTTACGGGTCTTTCATGGAACAGCGAATACTCAAGATGGGACGTTGGGGCAGGACAGGTGGACTCCGGAGACACAATAGTTGTACCTGAGAAGCTTGAGAGAATAGCATGGATGCGCAATATTAAGGATATTACCCAGATTCTATACCAGATTGCCGTAACCTCTGGAGTGCTGATTGCAACATTTTAAGTGCCTGCCGGTATTTTCCCGGACTTTATATTTGGAGGCTTGAGAAATGAGACATTATGATTCGGTTAAACGTATTCTTGTTACCGGTGGTGCCGGTTTCCTTGGATCACATCTTTGCGAAAGACTCCTGAACGAGGGCCATGAAGTAGTCTGTGTGGACAACTTCTATACCGGACGTAAGGAAAATGTTGCTCATCTTATGAGCAACCCTTATTTTGAGACATTGCGTCATGACATCTGTTTTCCCCTCTACATCGAGGTGGATCAAATTTACAACCTTGCCTGTCCTGCATCGCCGATACACTACCAGTTTGATCCTGTTCAGACAACAAAAACATCGGTTATCGGTGCCATTAATATGCTTGGGCTTGCAAAGAGACTCAAGATAAAGATACTCCAGGCCTCAACCAGTGAAGTATACGGCGACCCTGAGATACACCCTCAACCGGAAACTTACTGGGGAAACGTTAATCCAATCGGGATCAGATCGTGTTACGACGAGGGAAAGCGATGTGCCGAGACACTCTTTTTTGACTACCACCGCCAGCATAATCTCAGGATAAAAGTAGCGAGAATCTTTAATACCAGCGGGCCGAGGATGCATCCTAATGATGGCCGTGTTGTAAGTAATTTTATAATGCAGGCTTTAAGAGGAGAAGACCTGACGGTTTATGGTGACGGAAGTCAGACGAGGAGCTTCTGCTATGTTGATGACCTCATAGAGGGACTGATGAAACTCATGAACACCCCTGATGATTTTACCGGCCCTGTGAACCTGGGCAACCCTGCAGAGTTTTCCATACTTGAACTTGCAGAAAAAATAATTAAACTGACCGGAGCAAAATCAAAGATTTGCTTTAAAGCATTGCCTGCCGATGACCCTAAACAGAGGCAACCTGATATAAGTCTGGCAAAAGAGAAGTTGAAATGGGAACCCAGTGTCCAGATGGAAGAAGGATTAAAGAAGACCATTGAATATTTTGCGAATCTCATAAAAGGAGACACGGAGTGATACTTATAGCGGGTGGTGCAGGGTATATCGGGTCTCATATCAACAAGCTCCTGAATGAGAGGGGTTACAGGACCGTGGTATTTGATAGTTTGGTCTATGGCCACAGGGAGTTTGTCAAGTGGGGAGAGTTTGTCCTGGGAGACCTGTCTGATATCGAGCAGATCAGGCTGGCCTTTAAGGAATATCCAGTCAAGGCTGTTATGTATTTTGCAGCATTTGCATATGTTGGAGAATCGGTAGAAGATCCACAGAAGTATTACATAAATAATGTTGCCAATACGCTGAATATTTTAAAGGTGATGAAGGAATTTAATGTAACCAGCTTTATTTTTTCATCAACCTGTGCAACCTACGGCAATCCTGTAGAGGTGCCCATAACCGAAGACCACCCCCAAAACCCCATAAATCCGTATGGACAGAGTAAACTGATGGTGGAAAAGATACTGTCTGATTACAGCGCTGCCTATGGATTAAAAAACGTTGCACTGAGATATTTTAATGCCGCCGGAGCCGACCCCGGGCAGGAGGTTGGAGAATGGCATGACCCTGAAACCCATCTGATACCCCTGGTGCTGGATGCAGCTATTGGCCGAAGGGAGAACATAAAGGTCTTTGGAACGGATTATGATACGCCTGACAAGACATGTATAAGGGATTACATACATGTTACAGACCTGGCGGATGCTCATATATTGGCCCTGGAGTATCTCTTAAACGGAGGAAAGAGCGATGTTTTTAACCTCGGTAACGGTAACGGGTTTTCGGTAAAAGATGTAATAGAGACTGCAAGGGAGGTAACTGGAAGAGAGATTGTGGAGATTGCTTCACCGAGAAGGGCTGGTGACCCCGCAGTGCTTGTAGGAAGCGCCCGGAAAACCAATGAGGTTTTAGGGTGGCAACCAGAATACTCTGAATTACGAAAAATAATAGAGACTGCATGGGATTGGCACCAGAAACTCAATAGAGGATTTCACGAAATAAAGGATAAACAGATAAAATGTATCTGATCGTGGGTTCAGGACTGGCAGGAAGCGTACTGGCCGAGAGGATTGCTGATGTACTGAAGAAAGAGGTTCTGATAGTAGAAAGAAGAGACCACATTGCCGGCAATATCTATGATTTTAAAGACAGTGAAGGAATACTTATCCACAAATACGGACCTCACGCATTTCATACCAATGATAAAAAAGTCTGGGACTATCTGAGTCGGTTCACGGAGTGGTATCCGTATTTTCATAAAGTCAGGGCAATAGTTGACGGGCTTCAAATACCTTTGCCTTTTAACCTGAATGCCCTTTATAAAGCCTTTCCACCTGGGCTGGCTTCTAAATTAGAGAATAAACTGATTGATACTTTTGGTTACAATGTAAAAATCCCTATCCTGAAATTAAAGGAGTTCGATGATAAGGAGTTGCAGTTCCTGTCGAATTATATTTATGAGAAGGTTTTTCTCGGGTATACTTTAAAGCAGTGGGGCTTAACGCCGGAGAATCTTTATTCATCCGTTACTGCAAGAGTGCCTGTTTATATCAGCAGGGATGACAGATATTTTCAGGATAACTATCAGGGAATACCCGAAAACGGGTATACAGGCGTGATTGAAAAGATGCTGGACAATCCCCGGATAAGGGTTGAACTGAATACGGATTTCAGGGACGTTAAAGACTCCGTCAAATTTGAAAAACTTATATACACCGGATGCATTGATGAGTTTTTTGACTTCAGGTTTGGAAAGCTTTCGTACAGGAGTCTGAATTTTAACTTTAAACCATATGATATGGAGTTCTTTCAGTCAGTGGCACAGATAAATTATCCTGAAAATTATGATTATACGAGAATTACGGAATATAAACATTTCCTGAATACAAAAAGCAGGAAAACTACAGTTGCATATGAATACCCTCAGGACTATGAACCCGGTGGCAACGATCCATACTATCCCATTCCAAATGATGACAATAACAATATTTACATGAAATATAGCAAAGAAGCCGAACAGCTCCAGGATGTGGTTTTTATCGGGAGGCTGGCTGAGTACAGGTACTATAATATGGACCAGATCATTGCAAGGGCTCTTAAAACGTTTGAGGAACTCTGTTAAATGGATGAGTGGCCGTTATTAACAATCAATATACTCGCATATAACAGGAGAGACGACCTAAGGACAACACTTCAGGAGATTACAAGTAACATTGATTACCCAAAAGACAAGATAGAGATTATTGTCAATGACAATGCCTCAGGTGATGGAACTGCTGAGATGGTCAGGGATGAATTTCCCGGTGTCAAACTTATAAGGATACCCGTAAACACAGGTATTGCAGGATGGAATCATGGCTTTGTCAATGGGATGGGAAAATATTTCCTTGTCCTGGATGATGATTCCCATCCCGTTGAAGGGGTGAAGGATGCTGTTGCTTTTCTGGAGGAGAACAAAGACATCGGCATATTGGCCTGTAAGATAACAGGAGGGGCGTTTACAACGAGCAGACGCATACATTTGCAGGACTGGATAGGGTTTATAGGCGCTGGAGCAATAATCAGAAGAGAGGTGGTTGAGCGGATCGGGGGCTATGCCAACTGGATGTTTTTATATTCCCATGAATGGGAATATGGACTCAGGGTACTGGATGCGGGATTCGGAATCAAATACTTTGAAAAATGTGTTGTCAATCATCGTACTTCCACAACACACAGGAGCTTTAAAAGATTAAGAACCTTTACTACGAGAAATGAATTAGCTATAATCTACCTGTATTTTCCCTTTAAAAAGTTCCCCTTACTTTTATTCCGTACCTTTTTCTGGAATATGTGGAAATTCAGAAAGGAAGGAATCGCCGGCATCGGGTATGCTGTAAATGGAGCCTTTCTGTTTCTAAAACTTATACCGGGAATTAAAAACAACAGAGAGGTTGTAAACGAAAAAATACAGGAAGTGTATATCTCAAGCTTCTGGTCTACACAGCCCGTCCTGTTGCGTCTACAAAAAAAACTGAGGTCTCTAACGGGGGGTGCTGCTTAATATGATATTCTTTGCTCTGCTACGTATGGAATCAGTATCGGTTTTTTGTTTGTACGACTGACTTTTCAGTGTAAAAGTTTGACTTTTCCGTGTAAAAACTATTATTATTTTTTATGACAAACAAATACATTTTAATGACTTTTTGTTTAGTTTGCAGACCTGTAAGTGACGTTTATAATTCTGCACAGGAGTTTCAGGTTATCCCGAAATTCCCCGGGTTTTGTTACCACAACTACTATCAATCAGCATAAGCGGATTCCGTTGTTTCCATAGTAAAGGAGAGAAGGATTGGAGAAACAGCAAACCGAGCCGAAAGACGATAGCATCAGCCTTCTTGACCTTCTTATCGTTCCCCTGAAGCGGAAAAAGACAATCCTTGTTGTTACGCTTGCCGCTGTTGCAATTACTGCAGTAATAAGCCTGATAATGCCCGAGATATATATGGCTAAGACGAGGATTTTGCGGCCTCAACAACAGAGTTCCGCAGTGGTATCCAGGCTTCTGAGCCAGTTTGGGAGTGCTGCCGGAACGGCAGCAGGATTGTTTGGACTTAACAGTCCAAATGCGCTTTATATTGCATTACTTACGAGCAGGCCGGTTATGGAGGCTGTTGTAGAGCGTTTTGACCTGGTAAAGTTATATGGTACTGAAACAGTTGTGGATGCAGGCGAACAATTATCTGGAAATGTCAAGGTCAGGTCCAGTAGTTGGAGTGGAATCATAAGCATTTCAGTCTACGATAGAGACCCTCAACTGGCTGCCGACATGGCAAACGCCCTTGTTGAAGAACTCAAGCACCTGACCAGGAGGCTTGCAATTACCGAGGCGGCACAACGCAGGGTCTTCTTTGGAGAGCGGCTTAAGGAGACCCGCGAAACGTTAATAAAAGCAGAAAAAGATATGGCGGATTTTAAGGCAAAAACCGGTGTTTTGGCACTTGATGCTCAGGCAAAGGCAGTTATATCCGCTATTTCAGGCATGAGGGCAAAGATTGCTGAAAAAGAGGTGCAGCTCAAGGTGATGAGAACTTATTCTGCTCCCAACAATCCTGATCTTCAGAAGATTGAAGAAGCGTTGCTGGGTTTAAAATCGGAATTGAAAAAACTTGAGACAGGTGAGGGAAAAGGATATGACTACCTGATGTCTACCGGAGGAATGCCCGAAGTAAGTATAGAGTATATAAGAAAGCTTAGAAAGCTTAATTTTACCGAGGAATTATACAACCTGTTTCTCAAGCAATATGAAGCAGCAAGGATTGATGAAGGGAGGGATGCAGTGATGATCCAGGTGTTGGAGAAGGCAATCCCGCCGGAGAAACGGATAGAGCCCAAGAGAAGACGTATGGTCATGATTGCTGCATTGGCGGGATTTTTGTTTTCTGTCCTCCTTTGCTTCCTTCTGGAGCATATGGAAAGAGTTTCAGGAGACCCGGCATATAGAGTCAGAGTTGAAAAATTAAAGAAGTATTTATGGATAAAGTCCGGCAAGTAAAGTAGATATCAGTCTGAACTTATTTAGTGTCTGTGTATAAAGTCGAACACTTGCTGTTTTCTGTCATTCCGGCTTGTC
>CAZXDE010000066.1:6588-9445 GCA_964639515.1 uncultured Thermodesulfovibrio sp. | reverse complement strand
ACATTCACTACCAACATTTTAGTATTTTAACATGTTTGGCTAATTGAAATGAAGCTCAAGGGATAAAAAAAAAGACAAAAGGCAGTTACATATCTTCAACATGCCTCAGGCATTCATCAAAGAGGTTCTTTATATGTACGTCATCAAGCGAATAGTAAGCCATCTTCCCGTCCTTCCTGTATTTTACGAGCTTCATGTTTCTGAGCACTCTCAACTGATGAGAAACAGCGGATTTTGTTGCACCCAGCAGGTTTGCAATGTCACAAACACAGAGTTCCTCCTGTGACAGGGCAAATATTATCTTTACCCTTGTCGGGTCACCGAGCGCCCTGAAGGTCTCTGCAAGGAGCTGTATTGTC
Source organism: uncultured Thermodesulfovibrio sp. (assembly GCA_964639515.1). Taxonomy (GTDB): domain Bacteria; phylum Nitrospirota; class Thermodesulfovibrionia; order Thermodesulfovibrionales; family JdFR-85; genus BMS3Bbin07. Next base: position 9,086 of record CAZXDE010000066.1, on the reverse strand, counting down.
GACTCCTTCTTCATCTTCTTCTCAACAGAGACAACCTTCTTTCTGTCAACATAGTTAATCTCGCAGATTTCCTTTTTAGTTTTCTTCATTCTCCCTTACCTATACATGAACAAACGTTCAACTGTTTAATACTAACACGAACCTGTAAATATGTCAAGAAAACGAGTTGAGGGGTTAAATGCTGCGTATAATTGACATGGTTAAAGACGCAAAGCGCAAAGCGCATGGCGCAAAGCGTTAAAGACAAAACGTAAAGAGTCCCGTGTCCCACGCTCTATGCTCTATGCTCCTTATCCTTAACGCTTTACTCCATTACTCCATTACTCCATTTTTTCTACCTGGCCCCATCAACAATTTCCAGAACTATCCTGTCAACCTCTTCTGCTACGGTCTTAATATTTGCATCCGGATAGAAATCCGATATTATCCTGGGTCTTAATGCGCTTATGCAGGTTTTGCCGTTCTCCACATAGACACTGATGGGGCACGGAAGCATGAGAGCTATCCTGACATCAGCATTCAGGACCTCATTTGCATATTTGGCATTACATATCTCGATAATCTTTAACGGCTCCCGCTCAAACCCCTTACCCGCAAGCGTTGCCTTCACATCATGAACATGCAGCACACCAAACCCCTTTTCCTTTGTCTGTGCTATGACTGCCTCCACTGCCTCATCAAAACCCTTGTTTGTCTCTACCGTGTAATCAAACTTTTCCATTCCGAACCTCCTTGAATTAAAATGCCCTCAAATTGAACGATCCATACCCGAGTCCGGAGATAAACGCTTGTTGGAAGCGATATGACAGACTCTTCACTCATTCTCGTCCCGGCAGGACGCCGGGACTCCGAGGAAATTATCACGACTCACCATTCAGGTGAAGCGTGATAATTTAAAACCGTTCAGAGTCAATCACATCACTTCCTTCCCTTGAAAAAGGCTTTTTACTCAAGATTCGGGTATCATTAAATCTATCATCTCCCCATAATCTGCATGTACCGTGCAATGCCGTTCCTTGTAATCAAGCCTATAACCTTGCCTCCATCCGTAACCACAAGCCTTCCCCTGTCCTCATTCAACATCAGCTCAAGGGCCTTTATGACATCGGTTTCAGGGAAGACCTCCCAGCGCCTGCTATGGGACCCCACCACATCGGAAACCTTCACATCCCTCCATTCCTCCCTTGGAACTTTCTTGATATTTTCGTTATTTTCCATGAACCTTTTATGAGAGAACCCCTTGGCATGACCCCTGTACCGACAAATCCCGGGCTATAAAAGATTAAGTCTGTTTCTGAGTTCAAATCCCCTCAAACTTCCTGATTCCCTGTTACCCTTAGACTGAACCATCACTTTATGTGTGTCCCCCATCCCGAGCAGAAGCCCTTTAATTTTCGGTATCTCACTCTGAAACCCCGGATCAGCACTCAACATGCCTGAAATAACCCTGTCAATGCCAAGGGATACAAGGAATGTCCCCTGGGGACAATACCCGATTGCCCTCAACCCAATCTCATCTCCCCAGTCCCTGAGGGAGGAAAAGTTCACATGGGCGGTAATATCCTGTTCCCCAACGTATCCATACGGGTCTTCATTACAGGTATGTCTGTGATAGCAGAGCAGTGTACCCCGGCTTCTCTCCTCTGCATAGTATTCCCACGAGGGATAGCCGTAGTCAATGGTTATCACAAAGCCTTCGGAGAGGATATTATTTATCTCTTCCAGAAAACCCCTCAGCCTCAGGTTCACCTCTGTCCTGTAACCGGTTATCCCGGGTATCCGGTATCTCCTGATGTATTCTTCCAGCATGGGAGTGCTTAACTCTCCCATGCTCTCTTTAAAACCATCTTCCGCCGCATCTACATACACCTCAAAAAAGGCATCGTTCATCTGAACTACATGTACGGGAAAAGCGTCGAGCAGCTCATTTGAGACAACACACCCGCAGAACCTTTCCACCCCGGCAAGAGAGGAGACCCACTGCACTATCCCTTTATACTCCGAGAGCATTTCTTCCTGCCCCTGCCGTATACGGGGATTTCTTTCAACGATTATATAACGCCACCCATCTCCCCAGTTGCACTCTCTCCTGATGTATGAGATAACCCCCTCTGCCAGAAATCCCCTGCCTGCACCGATCTCAAGAATGGTGAATTCCCTGGGCTCTCCCAAAAGCCTTCTCATCTCGTCTATCTGGATCGCCAGGAGCCATCCGAATACGGGGTGAAGATGTGGAGATGTGTAGAAATCACCATCAGGACCTATGATGGATTCCCCGGACATATAATATCCGTATTCCGACAGGTAAAGGGCCATATCCATAAATACCTCAAAGGTTATGGGACCTTCCTGCTTAATCCTCTCGCTGATTATCTTCTCAAGCATATTCCGTGATTAAATCCCGATAAGTAGATTATAATATAATCCCTGGAAATGTGCTAACCCGGAGAATAAAGATCTGAAATGGAACAGATAAGACTCATAATATTCGACCTTGA
>CAZXDE010000066.1:0-6488 GCA_964639515.1 uncultured Thermodesulfovibrio sp. | reverse complement strand
CCGGAGAATAAAGATCTGAAATGGAACAGATAAGACTCATAATATTCGACCTTGACGGCACCCTTGTGGATTCGTCAAGGGATATCACCAATGCCCTCAATTATGCCCTGAAGCCCTATGGATTTAAGACCATGACCGTGGAGGAGACCGTAAAACTGGTTGGTGAGGGAATAGCAAGACTTATAGAAAAGGTCACAGGGACTGAAAAGATCGGGATAAAGGATGATGTACTGAAGAGATTCATCGAGTTCTATTCAGACCATTTGACAGAGTATACAAGACCTTATCCGGGTGTAACGGAAACCCTTGATAAACTCAGTGCATATAGAAAGGCGGTAATCTCCAATAAAAGGGAGGGGCTTTCCCGAAAACTTCTTGAAGAACTCGGCATGGCCTCTTACTTTAATCACATCCTCGGCAGTAACAGTACGCCTGAGAAAAAACCCTCTCCACTGCCGGTACTCACAGTCCTCAAGCGGGAAGGCCTCACCCCTGATCAGGCACTCATGGTCGGCGACAGTAACCTTGATATTGAGGCAGGCAGAAATGCAGGCGTCGTTACTGTAGGCGTGGGTTACGGCTACAGGCCGTTAGAGGCACTTAAAGGGGCTGATTTTCTGATCAGGGAACAGCTTGTTGAACTCCTGGAGATTTTGAAGAAAATACAAACTCAAAACTGAAGTGATAAAGAGGCCAGGGTCCCTGCTACAGGCCCAGGCCTCTTTATCCTGACCGCATTTATCCTATTTTTTAAGATCAGGTTGATACATAAGATTCTTATCCATTTTATAGGTCCACGGTAAACGCTCAAGACGCCACCCGCCAATCATGCGCTGCCCATGGAATGGGCTATGATTATCTTTTACCTTGTCACCCTCAAACCCACCAAGCAGGTTAAATACCTTGTTTGCTTTAAACCCGCAATCCACCGCAGCAGTAGTTGAAGCGATAGTCCTCGAAGCACTTCGGCACATCATCAGCAGTGTGTCTGTCTTTGGGTTGAACCTTGCCTTAAGGTCTTTGCAGAATTTTTTATTCAGAACCTTTTTATAGCCCTTCCTGCCCACCTTGGTTGTGTAGAATTTCCAGGGGATATTGTAAGCCCCGACTGGATGGCCTATATCCTGATATTCGGTACGGGTTCTAACATCCACTATAAAGGTATTACCTGGATCCTTCCTGAGCATCTTGTACGCCTCTTTGGGAGTCACGTCACCACCCTTGTGTTTTCCTTTAATCGGATATACCTCCTGGTTTAAGGCAAAGACAACCGAACTAAAAGCAAACACCATCAGTACTGTTAACAACAACGTCTTCTTCACCAAATTCATGTTCTCCTCCTTTGGATGTTGATAAAGCCAAACAACTCCGGATTGGCTCCTCAATACAGAAAACCTACACCTAAACAAACCACCTCCTTTCATCAAAAAAACATTAGGAAAGCCCCCGGCTTTATAATATTACAACATTTTGCCTTGTTTGTCTTCTCCTCTATGCCAAGCAAAATTCATACCATTATTAGTTTACTTGCTAATCAGCGGTTTTTTTCAGTATTTTCGGGATTCAACGTTGTCCTGAAAGGGACATCATTCTGTTAAGTCCGTTCTGAACTGGACAGTTTTTTGACAACTTCTCCCTTAACCCAAGATTGCTGTATATTCAGGGATATACTACCCAAAATCGCTTAACATAGGGTATAATAAGACAGTGTCGGAGTTCATCTCTATAATCATACCCAATTATAATGGGGAATCAACTATCGGAAAGTGCCTTGAAGCAGCTTTTTCATCCGGATACGATAATTTCGAGGTCATTGTGGTGGATGACTACTCATCCGATAATTCCATAGAGATCATCAAACGGTTTCCCTGCAAACTCGTGGCCCTGAAAGAGCGATCCGGTGCATCAAAAGCAAGGAATGCCGGGGCACGGAACAGTAACGGCAAGCTCCTCTTCTTTATTGATTCAGATTGTATTGTAAAAGAGGAAGCCCTCTCAATAGCAAGTGCTGCATACACTAAAAACGGTCCTGACGTGGTTGTCGGGGGCACATATACACCCATGTCTTATGACAACAGGTTCTTCAGTATTTTTCAGTCTGTCTTCATTAATTACTCTGAGACAAAGAACCTGGAAAATCCGGATTACATAGCAACCCACGCAATGGCCATTGATGCCGAAACCTTCAGAAAGAGCGGGGGCTTTCCGGAAGCCTTCATGCCCATAATCGAAGACGTGGAGTACAGCCACAGGATACGGAGGGAGGGATATAAACTGATCATGAATCCGGACCTGATGGTACAGCATATTTTTAATTACTCCTTTTCAAGATCTATGAAAAATGCCTTCAAGAAATCCAAATTCTGGACCATATACTCTATTAATAATAAAGACCTCCTCGTTGATTCCGGTACGGCCTCTGTTGAACTAAAGATTAATGTACTGTCATTCTTCCTCAGCATCGTCTTCCTTCTACTCTGGATATTTACACAAAACGGCCTTTTGCTCTACCCCATCCCACTGATATTTGCAGTTAACATCTTTATAAACAGAAGACTCATTTGGGCTTTCTATAGAACAAGGGGCCTCTTTTTTGCTTTCCCGGCCACATTATATTATACGTTGATCTACCCCCTGGCAGTTGGCACAGGAGGAATAGCAGGCTTGATAAAACATTACCTCTCAAAAAAGAAGGGATTCTGAAATGTCCTACTCACCGTTCAGACATGTTGGTTCGATATTCTGGAAACACAACCCCATCCACCTCACCCTGTTTCTGACCAAACGCTGCAACGCAAGGTGTCCTTTCTGCTTCTACCTCTCTGCAGACAACTATGCAAGCGCAGAGGCTGCTGAACTGACGCTCGAAGAAATAGAAAAGGTTTCCTCTTCAATGGGAAATCTGCTCTGGCTGGCATTGTCCGGAGGAGAGTTATTCCTGAGGAAAGACCTCTTTGAGATAGTCAAGGTCTTTTATGAACAGAACAAACCCGCTATAATCCTCCTGCCGACCAACGGCCTGCTGACCGACGTCATAAGGAAGCGGGCGGAGGAGATACTCGATCACTGCAAAAACAGTGTAGTCACCATAAAACTCTCCCTGGACGGACCGGAGGAGATACACGACGCAATCCGGGGGGTCAAAGGCAGTTTCAGGAAGATGATGGAGACCTACAGGGCGCTCGGAGAACTCATTGACAAATACCCAAACTTCGAACTCGGGATAAACTCTGTATTCTGTTCAATAAACCAGGACTATATGGATGAAATCCTGCAAATCGTGGGCGGCCTGGACAAGATCAAGACCCATACCGTCTCCCTGATAAGAGGAGATGTCTCAGACGGTGCGTTGAAAGAGGTTGATACAGAGAAGTATAACAGGCTAATTAAAAAAATGGCGACGGATCTCAGGGATAAAAAGGCTCCTACCTATCGATTCAAGGGGGCAAGACTCAAGGCAGCCCAGGATATCGTGCAGCGGAGGCTTATCTATGAGACACAGGTCAAAAACAAACAGATAATCCCATGCTATGCAGGCAAGTTGAACATAGTCATCACAGAAGCCGGAGACGTTTATCCCTGCGAGTTCTTTACTCCGAAAATGAAACTCGGCAATGTCAGAAAAGACGGATATGATATTAAAGAGATGTTGAAGACCACACATGCACGGGAGGTCGTACGTTCAATCCGGGAAAAGGGCTGCTTCTGTACGCACGAGTGTTATTTCATGATAAACATCCTCTTTAACCCCACCATGTATCCCGCTTTGCTGAAAGAGTATGTGAAGATATGATTAAAGCTGCCTGGCGCCCCTGTTGCGTTCATAGACCGTTACTATTGTCCTGTATCTGAATACCCCCGTAGCCGTGCTAAAAACCCTGGAGAGATGATATCCCCTCACCCTCTTCCTGACATAGCCTGGAAGGCGCTGACCCACCCTCTGTGATATCACAACTACCGCACCGGCCAAGCCAGGCTTTTTAAGTCCGCTTCTGTAATACACGGGATTCCTGTACAGCCAGGTAAATCTCAGGGATGATTTTTTGAGTCTTTTTGCCGGTATGGAACGTCCAAACTTCCTGTTCACCTTATAATTGTATAAAAGCTTCCTGTCCGTAAAAAGATCCAGGATAGGTACGGCAACAGCCGGGTTAACAAAAGACCTCCTCTGCTTCAGGGTAAAAACCTCAACATCCCTGATGTCAAGCGAATTCAGATATTTGCCGGCCTCCCTCAGGTTTACCATACTGTATTTCTGCAGGAAAGGAAGATATACAGATACGGCCAGTACAAGTGAAGAACCTATAATACAGAAGACGATAAACTTCCTGACCTCCCTGGCCCTGATATTCCTCAGCCCGTAAGAGGCCATCAATGTCAGCATCGGCAATAGCGGGATGACATACCGTATCCTCCTTATCTGAAATAAAACGACAAGCAGGATCAGATAGCTTACGATCATATATTTCAGATCCTTTTTCCTGAATGCAACATAGAGGGAATATAACGCTGCTGCAGTAATAAAGGGGTTTATCTGAAAGAGAAATGTTGAAGCAAATGTCTCTCCCCACCGTCTCAGCCCCGGCATCTGATAGCTGAAGAGGAATTTAATCTGTCCTGAAAAGAAGTCAAACTTCAATAAAATAACCACACTGATGAACAATCCTGCAAGCAGGGCAATTACAGAACTCCTGAAAAGGGAAACCCTCCGGTCCTTTCTCAGGTATACCAGCAGTATGATACAGAGGACCGAGAGCATCGGCCAGGTCGAATACTTGCAAAAGAAGACAAGAAAAACGGCAATGGCTGAGGATATTATCCACCCCGCCCCCCCATACTCCATAGCCATGAGAAAAGTAAAGATTGAGAGTGTCAGGAAGAACATCGTCGGCACATCAACCATCATAAACGGTATCTGGACAAATAGATACGGGACACCTAACATGAGCAGCCCGGCATAAAAACCCGTATCTTCGTCCCAGAGTGTCCTGCCGATCAGGTATGTAAGCACAACCGACAGGGAAAAGAGAAGCGTTGTGAATACCTGGATATATACCCTGTGTTCCCCAAATAGCTTAAAAATGATTCCGTAAAGAAAGGGGATAAGGGGCAAATCAGTCCAGGCCGGAATATTGCCTCCCCATTCATTAAAAAAATATTTGAAACCATACAGTTCCAGGTGCTTGGCCTGCGTAAAATATCTTGAGGTATCCACAATTACCTCGGGCTCGCTCCAGAAGACCGCTGCAATCATAAAAGAAAACAGAAAAAGGAAGACCGGATTGTGATCAAAAAAGGAAACCCTTGACAGCCCATAAGCAATTACAATAACGGGAATAAGGAGTAAGAAAATCCTGACTGCATTAACATCTGCAAATACCCACCGCCACTGGGTAAGCCTGTTGTCGTCAAGAAAGCGAATTGAATAAAGTATTACAGGCGTGGCCAGGGTGAAGAAGGAAATAATCAGAAAATAAGGGGCTGTCTTGAGGTCGGATTGTTCCGTATCCATATTTTTACCTTTTATAACTGAGTGATCAGGATTGAGTAAAGGCAGGGACTATTTTGAACAAGGAGAGGATATACCTTCCCCTCCCTGCTCAAAGATTAATAATTATTTTGCTATCGGGAAGTGTTTCCGGGCAGCATTACTAATAGCCCTCTTCATCATCTTACCACCAAAGTAACCCTTCGCCCATGAGGTATAGCCAAATGTCAACACACGGGCATCATATCCAAGTGCACGCAAAACTATTACCGGGAGATTCTGAGTCTGCCCCGTGTAACAATGCAGGACAAGTATCTTGTCTTTAGGGAGCTTCTTGAGGTTTGCCGGCTTGAGCATCTCATTGTATGGAATATTGATTGCCCCCGGAATATGCCCACCCTTGTAAGCTTTAGCATCTCTTACATCCACCACCAGGAAGTCCTTCTTCTTTGCCTTAATCCATTTGTCTAACTTATTTGCGTTAATCTGAAAATGGTGATTGGCCGGCCCCTGACTAAGCACGGCATCAAGCTCTTTTACTGCTGCCGGGCTAAGCGCATAGGCAGGTGATAGTAAAGCCAATAGTGCCACTACCGTCATAAATACCTTCAAAGTGTTCCTCATCCCAAACCACCTCCATAGTAATTTTCAGTTTTTTTAATCCCGGGTTATTAAAACATCTCCAAACAAAAAACGGTTTCACCGTCATCTACATTCACATACTCTACCACCACCTTTCATATTTAAGTCCAGACGTATAAGCTACAGCCCCTTCTCTGTTTCACGCAAAAGTATAAAGAAATTCTATACTAAAAGGCAAACTTTTTCAAGGCTTTTATTATCCGGCACTTTACACCATTAAATTCTTTCTAAAAACAGACAGGTAAATATATAATATAACCGCAAAGAGAATACTCTATAACAGGAGGATAACATGGCATATAAAGACCTGAGGGAATTTATAAACGTTCTTGAAAAAAAGGGATTACTGAAAAGGATA
>CAZXDE010000065.1:7082-9514 GCA_964639515.1 uncultured Thermodesulfovibrio sp. | reverse complement strand
GGTGCTTCAGGGAGTTCGATTTCAAGTTCCCTGAGCCGTTCTTCTATCAACATGTATTTTTCCTTTCTTTGCAGATTAACAGGATGGTGAGCCTTACTTAATTAAACAGTGACTAACTCGTATTGTCTGCTGCCAAGGCCGAGACGTTCGGCCTCTGATACCTGTAATTCATAGGGCTTACTATGGAGCCCTTTAAATATATCGCCCTCTTCATCCACTCCTTCAGCCATGGAGGACGGCAGGTGTTTTTCTTTCAGAATAAGGTCAATGGAGGCCTGTTCAATGGCAACTATGTCGTTGCTTAACAATATGCCGATATCCTGCACAACGGGTACATCAGCTGCCGGCATACAGTCACACTCAGGCTGAATCTCCGTGAGGAAGTTTATGTAAATAATCTTGCCGGGCCTGAAGGTTTTAAGCACAACCCTGGCAGCCTCTGCCAGGGACCTCATGAACCTTTCATCATCTCCCGGCAAGTGGATGGCACCTGTCTGACAAGCCCTTTCACAACGGCCGCATCTCCAGCAGTGCTCCTTGTCCCACCTGAGTTTTTTATCTTTGAATGCGAGCAATTCAAGGGGACAGAGCTCCACACACTGCATGCAGTAATTACAGAGCGCCATATCCCATGTAAGCTCTCCCTCTCCGATGGTATGCATGGATCCCCTGCCGCATTTCCATCCGCACTCTCTGTGAGAGGAGCTTACACCACCCATGGCCATATTCTTTAATGCCCCGGCATATCCGGCATTTATATGTCCCTTTACATGGGAGCAGACCACCATGGCCGTTACATCATGTATTGCCGAGGCCACGGCAATCCTGCCGAGAATTTCACCTGCGGGCAATATGATATTGTCATTGCCGAAGAGTCCGTCAGCAAGTATTACAGGGGCTCCGACTGAGAGATGGTTTATTCCGTTTGAATTTGCCACCTTCAGGTATTCAAGTCCCTTGATCCTTACCGTGTCCGTGACAAAGGGGTTGGCCCCCACCTCATTTACTGCCTCAACGACCCTGCTCAGAAAGACAGGCCTGACAATCCGGTGCGCACCCGGGGAACCGAAGTGTGTTTTTATTGCCACCCACTCGTCTTTGTCAAATACAGCAGACAGATTAAAGGTTTTTAGAAGGCGTTGAAGCTTTCCCGGCATACTGTCATCATATTTCCACTTCGTAACCCTTGCAGGTGCAAAAAAGACTTTTGAAGGCACTCTGTCTCCCTCTTCTTCGGGACCGCTTTCTTTGCTTTCCACTATGTTTTCCCCTCTGTGGCTAAAGCAGACCTTTTTAAAGCCTCATCTGACAGTATTCGGCTTCATAATCATGAAGCTCTGTAATTGTAGGGTTCTCTCCACATACAGGACATGCAGGATTCTTGGGTATCCTGACCTTTCTGAAGGATGTTTTTAGGGCATCATAGATGAGTAACCGGTTTTTAAGAGGTTCACCCCTTCCGAGTATCAGCTTCAGCACCTCCATGGCCTGCAATCCACCTATAATGCCTGGAAGTGCCCCCAGAACCCCTGCCTCCTGACATGACGGGACAAGCCCCGGAGGAGGTGGCTCCTCAAACAGACACCTGTAGCAGTGTCCCTCCTTAGGCAGGATCGTAGTTACCTGGCCTTCAAATCTCAGGATAGCGCCACTCACCAACGGCTTGCCCGAGAGGACACAGGCGTCGTTTACAAGGTACCTTGTGGGAAAGTTGTCGCTGCCGTCTACTACAATATCATAATCCTTTATAATGTCGAGGATATTGTCCTTTGTAATTCGTTCCTTTATTGCAATCACATGAACGTCCGGATTAAGGGCCTCAAATGTCTTCTTTGCCGAGTCGGCCTTATACATGCCGACCCGCTCTGTATTGTGGGCGATCTGGCGCTGCAGATTGCTCAGTTCGATAGTGTCGTTGTCTATTATTCCTATAGTTCCCACACCGGCTGCAGCAAGGTAGTAACCTACCGGACAGCCGAGTCCTCCGGCTCCAACCAGGATGACCCTTGCAGCGAGTAGTTTCTTCTGTCCCTTGCCTCCAACTTCAGGTAAAATAATATGTCTGCTGTAACGATGTATCTGCTCGTCGTTAAGTTCCATCACTCCCTCTCCTTTCTTATAACAAGTACCCAGTCTGTGTCATTGATCTTCTCGACCTTCAGTACCTTGTGGCCGTGGTCTTCCATGGACTTGGGTATGCTTCTTGATGCCTCCGGATAGTCGAGAATAATTTCAAGCACCTCTCCAACCTCCATATCCTCTATAGCGAGTTTTGATTTTACAAAGGTGTAAGGGCAGACCAGGCCTTTTATGTTAATGGTCTTGTCCGGCTTAATCTCTTCCATAAATTACCTCCCCTTCAAGAATTGAAGATTAGCAGATTAAATCGTCCTTCGTCAATCGTTTAATCCCTCTGTTTCCTCGCCTTCTAC
>CAZXDE010000065.1:0-6982 GCA_964639515.1 uncultured Thermodesulfovibrio sp. | reverse complement strand
ACAACAGCACTGCCTGTCGGCATGTCTCCTGCCCCCCTGCCGTAATAAAGAGTCTCGCCAACTGCATCTCCCATAACGTAAACAGCATTCAGGACGCCGTCAACCCTGGATATCAGGTAGTTTTCAGGTATCATGGTTGGATGCACCCTGAGCTCAACCTCTCCGTTTACAGACTTTGCAATCGCAAGAAGCTTTATCTTGTAACCCAATTCTCCGGCAAACTCTATATCCTGTAACGTGAGGTTTGTAATCCCTTCAATGTGAATCTTATCATAAGAGAGGGGAATTCCAAAGGCCAGTGAGGAGATGATGGTGAGTTTGTGAGCTGTATCAAATCCTTCAATGTCAAGGGTTGGGTCGGCCTCTGCATAACCCAGGCTCTGGGCCTCTTTAAGAGCATCTGAAAAATCAATGCCATCCTCTGTCATCTTTGTGAGTATATAGTTGGAAGTGCCGTTTATGATGCCGTATATTGAGAGAATTCTGTTGGCCACGAGGGCCTCTTTCAGTACCTTTATGATCGGTATACCGCCTGCAACCGCCGCCTCAAGCCCCACGGATACAGAGTTCTTTTCAGCCTCTTCAAATATTTCCTTCCCCTCTGTGGCAAGGAGGGCCTTGTTGGCAGTCACCACGTGTTTGCCGTTGCGCAATGCCCGGAGGATAAAATCCTTTGCAGGCTGAATTCCACCAATAAGTTCCACCACAACATGGACGTCAGGGTTGTCTATGACATCAGAGACTTCACGAGTAAGTATGCCTTCAGGGATTTTTAAACCCCGGTCCCTTTCGATATCAAGGTCGGCAATGCTCTGGAGGTTTATCTGAAGGCCTGTCTTCTCTTCTATGACATCGTTATTTTCAAGCAGTATCTTTGCTGTGCCTGTACCCACAGTCCCAAAACCGATAATCCCGACATTTATCATTATTTGAATAACCTCCTGATCCCTTTAACAGCCTGTCTTATACGGTGTTCATTCTCAACAAGGGCAAACCTTACGTATTCATCCCCGCCCTCTCCAAAACCTATGCCGGGTGATACGGCCACCTTTGCCTCTTTAAGTACGAATTTGGAGAATTCAAGGGAACCCATCTTGACGTAGGGTTCCGGTATCTTTGTCCAGACAAACATTGTGGCTTTCGGGGGCTTTACTTCCCAGCCCATCCGGTTCAGTCCCCTGCAGAGAGTGTTTCTCCTCTTCTCATAGGTCTTCCTGATCTCCTCCACGCAGTCCTGGGGGCCACGTAGAGCAACGATACTTGCTATCTGAATAGGTTGAAACATCCCGTAGTCAAGGTAGCTCTTCATCTTTATCAGGGCGCCTACAAGTTTGCGGTTACCAACGCAGAAACCAACCCTCCATCCAGCCATGGAATAACTCTTTGTGAGGGAGAAAAACTCGACACCAACATCCCTGGCCCCCGGGACCTGAAGAAAGCTTGAAGCCTTATAATTATCAAAGATAAGGTCGGCATAGGCAAAGTCATGTATGACTATGAGTTTGTTCTCTTTTGCAAAATCAACTACAGATTTGAAGAATTCAAGGTCAACCACCTCAGTGGTCGGATTGTGAGGGAAGTTGATTATAAGCAGTTTTGGTCTTGGCCACGTATTCTTGTAGGCCTTTTCAAGTTCCTCAAGAAAATTTATCCCCGGCCCGACAGGTACACTCCTTACCTCTCCGCCTGCAATTATTACACTGTATGGATGGATCGGATATGCAGGAGTTGGTGTGAGTGCAACATCCCCGGGCTCTACTATGGCAAGGGCCAGGTGGCTCAGGCCTTCCTTTGAGCCGATAGTCACAACTGCCTCTGATTCAGGGTCAAGGTCTACATCAAATCTCCTCTTGTACCACTCACATATTGCCATTCTCAGCTGGGTTATCCCCTTTGATGCAGAATACCTGTGATTCTTTGGATTCCTTGATGCCTCACAGAGTTTGTCAACTATATGTTTTGGAGCCGGCAGGTCGGGATTTCCCATACCAAGGTCTATAATATCGTCTCCCTGCAACCTTGCTTCATGCTTGAGGGCATTAACAATGGCAAAGACATAGGGAGGCAGCCTCTTTATCCTGTTAAAATTAAACATTTCCCTCTCATATCCTTCATTCATAATCTGTCTCCGGAAAAACTCTTGGTTTATCTGATTATTTTAACTCTAATGGTTGTATAAAGACAATATATGAGGCTCTGTGACTTAGCTCGGCATTTTGCCGGTTTTTGCCTGTGACTGTCGAACCTGGGTTACTGTATATATCCCAGGGCTTTCAGACGATCAAGGGCTCCCTTATCTGATTTTTTGCGGGAAGCAGGCTCCTCCCGGGAGGGGATATCCTTCTTGACATCCTTGATCCATTGGTTCAATTCCGCCTTGAGTTTTCCGGATGTACTGTCATTGGCACTGTAGATGTTCTTCTTTTCTTCAGGGTCTCTTGAAAGGTCATAAAGTTCCTGCTTCCCGGATGTAGAGGTTATAAATTTCATGGAATTCGAAAATATGGCACGCTCAATACGGTGAAATCTCTTGTTCAGGATGAGTTTTCTCCGGTCCGGGAATGACTCGCTTATCACGATCCTGTTATTCAGATATTCAGGTTTCAGCAGACTGATACCCTGAATGTCTCCGGGTATCTTATAGCCTAATACATCCAGGACTGTCGGCATAAGATCAACACCGCTGACATATTTATCAATGACTGTTTTCCGGCTGTTGTGTGGGTATTTAATAATAAGGGGGACATGTACCTGGTCCTGATACACCGAAGTTCCGTGCTCTATGTCATTCCGTTCCCCGAATGCCTCACCATGGTCTGAGGTGACGATAATAAGCGAGTTTTCATACAGACCGGCTTCTTTCAGCCGTGCAAGCAGTTGTCCGATATGAAAATCTTCATACGCAATTCCGCCGTCGTACTGAGACACTATATGTTGCCGCTCCTTAATGGTTATATCTCTTTCGAGGTTCAATACCTCATGTTCCAAATCACGAAATTTTGTCAGTGTGAATGTTTCATCCTTGCCCGGAAAGAGTCTGTCATATGGTGCCGGTGGGGCGTATTCCACATGGGCATCCATGTAATTTATGAACAGGAAAAACCGGTTATCCTCTTCCTTTGCCTTGTCCATGAGCGAAAAGACTACCTTGTTGATTTTGTCAGCACGACGATAGGCATTATCGCGGTCGGGTGCGGGTACGATCCAGGCTGCGAGGTCATGGATGGTCTGCCTGAGATAGAATGGACGTACTCTGCCGACAAGATTTCCCAGGAATACTACAGGCGACCTGTAGTCATAATAATTAAACCCCTGGTTTAAATTGTAATAATAATGTAGATATCCGGGGTTTGCAACAACGGCCATTGTTGAGTAGCCTTTTCCTGAGAGAATTTCAGCAAGTGTATTGAATTTATCGGCCAGGGGCCTCGGAGTTTTGGGCCAGTCGGCAAACTCGTTTGCTAAATCATCATCCGACGGTGTATTAAAGAAGTGATGCGCACCGTGGCTTGATGGATACAGCCCCGTAAAGATGGACGCGTGGGAAGGCAGTGTTATGTCAGACGTGGATATTGCATTGCTGTAGAGAGTAGACACCTCAGCCAGCCTCCTGAGGTTGGGAGTGGTGTCCCTTTCATACCCGTATAATGATAGATGGTCCGCCCTGACAGTGTCCATGGTGATCAATATGACATTGGGCTTGTCCGATCCCTGAAGTGACAATGCCGAATCGTTGGCTGTTAGCATGGGCGTTTGTTTCAGGAACAGACCTGTGCCGAAAACCAGAATATATACAGGGATAAGGAATGCAAGAGCCCTGAAAGGAGAAGCAGGCATGGTTTCTGCGGATTTGTCGGTACGTAGCATGTCTTTAAGTTTGTAAACAAAAAAGGAAATCAGAAATATGGCAGTTGGGTAAAGCAGGGCGGTCCCTGATTTAACAGCCATTGACCAGCGGTTAAAAGGTTCGTAGACTATCCATGGCAGTATCCCCAACAGTACGAGGGCAACAGTCCAGGGATTAGTGAGGAAACGCAATCGTTTCTGCCAGAGGGGATGGCCGACGCTAAATGCCAATGCCGGCAGCAGCAGGAGGGAGACACCTAAAGAAGGTAACAGGGGTCGGAGTTGGTAATTGGTAAACAACTGGATATAACAGATATTTGCATTAAAAGCGACAACAACGGTAAGTGTTGCGAGTGAAGCAAATATTGAGGTATCTCTTTTTTCCGGAAAGAGGTTGCCTCTGGCTGCTGCATGAAGGCACAGGCCGGATAACCCTCCAAGGATCAAACCGATAATCGGATAAATGACAAACAGCAGAACAGTAAACGCGGGGTGAACAGGCATATAGGCGTGTGATGGATGCATGATCCATGAGAGGATGACTGTAAAGAAATATTCTACTGTTGCGTAAACGATCCAGGCTGTTACTCCGTATACAGCGCCGGTGTAAATGCTCTTGCGGATGTTTTTCACTTCCATGGGTTTTGTATGCATTGTTATCGTTTCTCCCTATGGCGGTAAAGGCCGGGATCAATTACCGCCTCTGCTTTGCCGGTATCCAGGATACCGTTCAGAAACTTGTCGAACCTTGCGATATGCGGTAGCGGATTTTCAAGAATTTCGTTGAAGTTTATATCAATACGTTTGATGTTGGAACAGCCGCTAATCCAGGAGTCAACGCTCCGGAGGTGTTCCATGTAGAGTACGGCCATTTCTTCATCGCTTACGTCGTCCGCATCCTCCTGTCGGCGTATGAGCATTTTCTTCTGGGAAGCCAGTATCTCAGGCATGGCCCGGTGCATGAATATAACGCGGTACGTATAGGTTGGAGGCAGGTATGTCAACAGTGCCGATATTACCTTGACCGCCTTCCCCTGAGCTTCGGACAGCCAGGAGACATCGCCTTTCTCAAGTTTTTTTACACGCTCAAATTCATAGTAGCCCTTGGGGTTGTCATCATCGGCAGTTCTTAGTTTATCCGTGAGGAGGGGCAATCCGCCGGCCTCCAGCATCTTCATCATCATTGATGTGCCGGAACGGGGCAACCCGGAAACAATCGTTATGTCCTGGCGCTTCTTCTTTCCGAATATTTGCAGTAAACGTTTCATTAAAATATGGTATCTCCCTATACCGAAACCCTGAAAGGTTTTAACAACAGGAATCCGAATGCGAGAGAGAGAATAAAGAAGAGCACAAGCCAGTGAGTCTTCCAACCAAAGAGAGCGACACTCCCATGGGGATATATAACCTCAAAATACTCCACACCGGAATCTCCGGTCAATGAAGGCTCGCCGGGATAAATAAAGGAGTTTAGCAGTCCTCCTTTAAGCACTTTTGATGAGATTCTCGTAAGCTTTTCACCAACCACGACTCTCTTGTTGATTTCCTTGTCAAGCATGCGGAATTTCAAATCATACTCCCCTTTTTTTTCCGCCCTGATTCTCCAGTATATTTCCTTTCCTCCGTTAACCCGCAGGGGTGGGGTCTCTATCTTCAAGCCTTCAGGTGATACCAAAACTCCACTGCCGCCATTACCGGCCAGCTTATCGGGATTGCTGAGACTTACCTTTACAATAGCGGTCTCTCCCGGGACCAGCGGTCTGTATTCGTATCGAAGACCGGTCTGTATGAGTATTACCGCTACAGGAAGCATAACAAATATTAATGGTTTCAGCATATGTTTCAGGTATATCATATTATACTTCAACATATTCTTCTGGGCCGACAGTACCGTCCTTATATCGTCTTTAAACAGCCTTACTTCCAGAAGATGTCCCATGATCCTGCCTTTTGTTCTCCTGATCGCCTCCTGATCCGAGGTGTATTTGAAGATTGGAAGCATTATTACCGTCGTCAGGAAAGAGACGGCGCACAACCCGTATATCGGATCAACCGAACTGAACGGAGAAAAAAACAGATCGAAGACGGAATTAATGACGTAATTAATAGTGTTCATAAATTTTTACGAGAGATATCCCAGACCCTGAAGTCTCTTCTTGACCTTGTCTTCGGAGAGGGATTCATCCTGCCTTGATATCTCTTTCTCAATAAGGTGGCTTACAAACTCCTCAACCGATGAATACCCCGACTTTGCGGCGTAGTCCGTTGCCCTGGTCAATAGTTCCTTGTCGATTTTAATCTTTGAACCAAACATAGTTTCACCTCTCTTTCCGGAAAATCGGTTCTCCAACCATATCCTTGTCTTTTTTAATGCCGAACTCTTTCAGGATGGTCGGTGCAATATCATACAGGGCCGGATGCCCTGTTTTGATCTTCCTGTTTGATAGAATAACTCCCGGCACCAGTTTGTAATCCCATAAATGTGTTCCGCTCCATTTTTTCATATTGTCCCCGAAAAGTCCTTCGGGAACCTTACCCAATGCAGTCTCCCATGAGGCACGGTAGCCCCTGTTGTAACCTATAAGGAGATCAGGCGCATCTTCAACATATTTGCCTGAATATAGTTCCTCGCGTCTATAGACTTTATTAATGACTCTATCACCTGTGGCCGGGTCAATCACGGCTTCGAGTTTTTTGATAAGCTCATCAAGAAGTTTCTCTTTCTCACGCCCATCCGATACGATACCAATGCCCTCTCTGCCCTTCAGGTTTATATAAATTCCATTAAAGCCCAGGGCGTATGCCCTGGTCTGTTTGAAATCCACATTTTCGAAAAAAGCGCCACTGCTTTTCAGGTTTTTATCGGTAAAATTAATATATCCATTCTCCTTCAGCCAGGTATTCAGATGGAAGTATCTGCGAAAAGAACCAAAGCCGTGATCTGAAAGGACAATAAGAGTGGTATTGTCGTCGATCTTCTTAACCACATTTCCAAGAATAGCATCCATGGCTTTATATGTGTTTTTGATGGTGTCGGAGTATTTCGCCGCCTCTTTTGGATTATAGGCTGGATGTTTTTTGTCTATATTCCGCCAGAACATGTGCTGGACAGGATCGGTCGTGGGAAAATAGACAA
>CAZXDE010000064.1:1968-9556 GCA_964639515.1 uncultured Thermodesulfovibrio sp. | reverse complement strand
TCTTCAGGTTTTACCGCGCCGTTACAGTCCGTACCCACGAGTGTAATTGCGTATCCCTGTTTTTCCAGATACTTTAGGGGGTTTGTGACAGAGGGATGCTCTATACGTGAGGAGATTATGTGTCCCTTTCCAAAGGACTGTACAAAACCGATTATGGCGAGATTATTTGACTCCGTGCCGCCGGAGGTAAAGATTATCTCTTCCGCGCTTGCCCCGATGAGCTCTGCTACAGCTTTTCTTGCACCTTCAACAAGCTCGTGAGCCTTTTGACCGGCTATATGAGAGCTTGAGGGATTGCCATATACATTCAGGGCATCACATACGGCATCCCTTACCTCCATGTCAACGGGAGTTGTGGCATTATGGTCGAGGTAAATCATAGCTCTCTGTGTATCACCTTTATTTCGAGGTCAAACATTGAATGAAGGTATTGAGACAGTTCCTCTGCAATTACCGGAGACCTGTGCTGTCCGCCGGTACAGCCGACGCCGATGGTCAGGGATGACCGGCCCTCTTTCAGATACTCGGTAACCAGGAAATTGATGAGGTCCTTGAGCTTGTCAAGGAGTTTATTGGTGACGGGATTGTCCATAACGTACTTTTTTACCGGCTGATCAAGGCCGTTGAGCTCTCTCAGTTCAGCAATAAAGTATGGATTCGGCAGAAACCTTATATCAAAGAGGATGTCCACTTCCTGGGGTATTCCGAATTTATACCCAAAAGAGATGATGTTAATACCCATGGAGGGCTTTTGGTCTCCACCAAAGGCCTCCATAATAAAAGACCTTAGCTGGTGTGGGGTGTATGATGATGTATCAACAACCCTGTTTGCGAGTTTCCTCAGGTTTGAGAGATACTCGGCCTCTAATTTCAGGGCATCCTGGATGTCTCCCCCGGAGGTTTCAGCCAGTGGGTGGGGCCGCCTTGTCTCTTTAAACCGCCTTAAAAGAATAGATCTTTCAGCCTCAAGGAAGACAACTTCCGCATCATAATCTTCCCTGAGAGAGTTAATGGACTCCTCTACGCCGTCAACAAAGCTCTTCTCCCTGACGTCAACACTTATTGCCACTTTTTTGATATTCTTTTCCGACGTGGAGAGATTGATGAAATTCCTGAGCAATTGAGGCGGAAAATTATCTATGCAGAAAAAGCCGACATCTTCAAGGGCCCTCAGCGCTACTGTTTTGCCGGCACCTGAGAGCCCTGTAATAACGATTACCCTGATGGGTGCATTATGCTGGTTCAATTAACCCGAAATCTCCATCTTTCATTCTGTAAAGTACATTGATATTGCCACTATCTGCGCTGATAAATACAAAGAAATCCCTGCCGAGGAGTTCCATCTGCATGGCGGCCTCTTCAGGGCTCATTGGCTTTGTGGCAAATTTATTTCTCTGTATTATCCTGATTTCAGGATATGTGTCTGTTTCCTCAGACGGGGGGGTCGGCTGTGCACGGTTTTCCTTGCGCTGGGTGATCTGTTTTTCCTTGTACTTCTTTGTCTGACGTTCCAGTTTCTCAACCACTTCATCAATAGAGGAGTATATTTCCCCAGTTACTCCCTCTGCCTGAATCGTAATTCCGTTGGCTTTAAGCAGTACCTCTGCCTTGTGTCTGTATTTTTCTACTGAGAGAGTTACTATGGCCTCTGTTATGGAAGAGAGGTATTTTTCAAATTTTCTTACTTTGCTTTCTGCATAATCTCTGATGGCAGGTGTGATATCGAGATGACGGCCGTTGATGATAATGTTCATGTTAACCTCCTTTTTTGAATTGTATGTTGTACCAAACATCGGTTTCCGGTCTTTGGTCTTAAAACTCCACCCTTTTTCTCCTGGAATTTGGCGGAATCCTGAGTTCTTCCCTGTATTTCGCTACAGTCCTCCTGGCTATGGTTATGTTCTGTTGATTCAGAAAATCGGCTATCTTCTGGTCGCTGAAGGGTTTTTTGGGATTTTCTTCGGAGATTATCTTCTTTATCCGCTCCTTTACCAGGGTGGACGAGATATCCTCGTTGTTGCCCTGAAGTGAGCTGCTGAAGAAAAATCTGAAACTGAAGATTCCATGTGGACAGGCAAGATATTTGCTGGATGTAACCCTGCTGACGGTACTTTCGTGCATACTGATATCCGTGGCTACATCCCTTAAATTGAGCGGTTTGATATAACGTGGACCGGAGTCGAAGAAGTCTTTCTGAAAATGGAGGATACTCTTTGTCACCTTGTAGATGGTCTTGTTCCTCTGGTCAAGACTCTTTATAAGCCAGAGGGCGGAACGGAGTTTTTCCTCAAGGAACTGCTTCTCATCCTTTGTCAGGGAAGCCTTGTTCATAAGGAGCTTTCTGTATTGATTGTTCAGTCTGAGCCTCGGAAGTCCCTCATCATTGAGGATAATCTGGTATTCACCGTCTGTTTTCTCAATATATACATCCGGGATTACATAATTTGTCTCATGAGATGAGAAATTTCTTGCAGGTTTCGGATCGAGTTCTTCAATGATTCTTACAGCTATCATTATATCTTCATAGGTTGCTCCGTATTGCTTTGCGATAACCTTATACTTCTTTTTCTCAAGCTCTCCAAGGTTGTTCTGCACTATCTTCTCAACCAGTGTGCCGGCAAGGCCAAGCATCTTTATCTGGATTAGCAGGCATTCCCTGAGATTTCTTGCGCCTATCCCCGGCGGGTCCAGTTCCTGAACAAGTCCTATTGCCTCTCTTACCTGCTCTACCGGGACTTTACAAATATCCGCCATATCTTCATCCGACATTCTCAGGTACCCGTTGTCATCAATATTGCCGATAATTACTTCTCCGATAACCTGAAGCCCTTCATCACTTGTATTCAGGCGGAGTTGCCAGTTGAGTTGTTCGTAGAGGTTTGGGGAAGAAGATACAAACTGTTCAAATGATGTCGGAGCATCCGTTCCAGGTGTGAAATACCCGAGGTCTCTTCCATCACTGCTTCTTTCATCAAAGTAATCATCGGCCCTGAAGGTCATGAGGTTTTCAAGGGGTGCCAGCAGGTCTTCTTCAGGTGTTGATTCCGGGAGTTCAGCCTCCTCGTTTTTTTGTTCTTCCTGTGTCTGTTCTTCCTGCACCTGCTCTTCCTGGAGATCCTCAAGGAACGGGTTTTCGGTGAGTTCCTGATTCAGGGCCTGCGTTAGCTCCAGCTGTGGCAGCTGCAGGAGTTTGATGGCCTGCTGAAGCTGAGGCGTCAGGACGAGTTTTTGTGATAATTTTATTTCAAGTCTGGGTCCAAGTGCCATTATAAGGTAAATTCCTCTCCAAGATAGGCAGACCTTACCTCGGGGTTATTTATTAGTTTCTCGGGTTCACCTTCATCCAGTACCGCTCCGTCACTGATAATATATGCCCTGTCGGTTATGGACAGTGTGTCTCTCACGTTATGGTCGGTCAGGAGTATGCCTATCCCCTTATCTTTAAGATACCTCAATGTGTTTTTTAATTCAAGTATGGCTATAGGGTCAATGCCTGCAAAGGGTTCATCAAAGAGAATAAAAGTCGGTTTTGTGGCAAGGGTACGCGCAATCTCGGTCCTCCTCCTCTCACCGCCTGATAGGTGTATCCCCTTTCTTTCAGAAAAGTCCCTCAGCTGAAACTCTTCAAGCAGTTTTAACAGTTCTTCCTCTATCTCTGTCTTGTTGTATCCCTTTATCTCCAGTATGGCCCGGATATTGTCCCTTACCGTAAGGCGTCTGAAGATAGAGGGTTCCTGGGGAAGATAGCTGATTCCCATTCTTGCGCGTTGGTACATGGGAAGGCTGCTTATATCCGTCTCATCAAGAAATATCTCTCCGCTGTCGGCCTTTACCATGCCGACTATCATGTAAAAAGTGGTTGTCTTTCCAGCCCCGTTGGGACCGAGGAGACCGACTATCTCTCCGGTATTTACAGAGATATCAAGCCCTTTTACTGCGGCTTTTCCCTTGTATGCCTTCTTCAGTCCTTTGGATAATAGTTTATGGGCCATTTTGTTTTTTTATTATTACGCGGCTGTTTTCAACTTCCGAGCGGTCACTTGCAATATAATAAACCATCCTGTCTCCTGAAATTGTACTGTTACCCTCTGTGGCAACAGGGTTGCCGGTAAAGACGATCTTTTGCAGCTCTTTGTAATAGACGGCCTCTCCGGATGTTATCTCGCGTGCATCCTTAACGAGCTTCACGTTTCCCCTTGCCTCTATCTTTCCGACATCTCCGGCCTCTGAATAAAAGACCTTCATCCAGTCGGCATAAAGGTTTATCGTTCCCTGATGTACTACCACGGTGCCTTCAAATACCGCTGTATGTGCCCTGTTATCGGCTATAAGCGTCTCGGCCGTTATCTCAACCGGCTCTTCTTTATCTGATGCCACCGCAGTCCTGAGAGACGAATCGGTTGAGCCTCGAACGACTTTCCCGTCTTTGGATTTCTGAGCTCCTGCCATGCCGGATGTAACCAGCAGAAAGACAAAAAACAGCAATAGAGTCTTAATAAAAGACTGCCCTGACATCTCCGGTAACCTCCATCACCTGTGAATCCTTTATTATTCCGCTTCTGCCCGAGAGCATGTATTTTTTACCTTTAATCACCAGTCCCTTTGAAGTAGCAAGAATGTCCTCTGACGGAAGATAGAGTAATTCCGGTGATTTAAAGGTAAACCCCTTTCCCTTGCCATTGACCATACCGGACAGTCTGATTTGACCGTTGGTGATATCATAAAAACCCTGCCTTGAATGGAGTCTTACATCTCCCCTGAAATAAAATATATTGACATCCTTTAATTCGGATTTGGTTTCATCCCGGGAAAACAGGGCCTCTTTGATCTCAGCGCGCCAGTCAGGCCTCTCTTTTTTATAATACACTACCTCGACCCCTTTCATAACGGATTTCCCGGGTCCCCTGGTATAGGATGGTCTTTTGTCTCCCATAGCCAGCCAGACCAGGATTATAAGGGTTATTATTGCCGACAGAAGAGATATTGCACGATATTTTTTCATCTTAAACTGCACTCTTCCATGTAGAATTATACCATTAGCGGTGGTATTTCAGCAAATATTATGCCAACGGCAGCAAAAAGCATGATGCTTTAGATATCAGGGCATTTTTCGGGAAGGGAAGGCGGTTATTTTCTTATCAGTCGCCGGTCTTCAACTGTAATCGTTGTATGGAGGTTGAACGGCCGGTTTTTTCGTCAACCTCCACTATTACCCCGCAGAGTATCCCAATCCCTTTTGCGGTCTCGAATTTTTTTGGCATCTGGGTTAGAAATTTATCAATAATCTGA
Organism: uncultured Thermodesulfovibrio sp.; assembly: GCA_964639515.1. Classification (GTDB taxonomy): domain Bacteria; phylum Nitrospirota; class Thermodesulfovibrionia; order Thermodesulfovibrionales; family JdFR-85; genus BMS3Bbin07. The sequence continues at coordinate 4,267 of CAZXDE010000064.1, read as the reverse complement.
TTTTTATCCACGCCTATGACCGAGTTTAACGGGCCGGTCATTCCCACGTCCGTAATATAGGCAGTTCCGTTTGGAAGTATCTGCTCATCAGCGGTCTGCACATGCGTGTGTGTGCCCAGAACAGCCGAAACATGACCATCCATATAAAAGCCGAAGGCTATCTTCTCTGAGGTGGCCTCGGCATGAAAATCCACAATAATAATATCCGTCTCTTTCTTTAAACGTTTAATCTCTTCAGCAGCAGTCCTGAAGGGACAGTCCATGATGTTCATGAAGATGCGGCCCGAGACATTCAGTATCCCCACCTTCCTGCCGTTTATGCTGTAGATAATACTCCCGGAGCCGGGCACCCCGGGCGGATAGTTGACCGGTCGGAGAATCCGGTCCTCCTTTACAAGGAGGGCAACGGCCTCTTTTTTATCCCAGATATGGTTGCCTGAGGTCATGATATGAACGCCGTAATTGAACAGCTCTGTTGCAACCTTTTCCGTTATACCGAAACCTCCGGCTGCGTTCTCACAGTTGGCAATCGTCAGGTCTACCTTGAAGCGGCTGATAAGTGTCGGAAGGAAGGCCGTTACCGCCTTTCTTCCGACCTTGCCCACAATGTCGCCAATAAGCAGAACTTTCACAATAAACAAAGACCCTGTTGCAGGCTCAGGCCCTTAAGCCGCAATTTCCGGCTCACAACACTGTATCTATTTTGCATAATCAACAAACCTTGTCTCCCTTATAACCATTATCTTTATCTGACCCGGATAGGAGAGTTCCGCCTGTATCTTTTTTGCGATCTCCCTTGATATAAGCGATGACATTTCATCGGATACATCTTCGGGCTTAACGATAATCCTGATCTCCCTGCCCGCCTGTATTGCATAGCATTTTTCTACACCATCATATGAAGTGGCTATCTCCTCAAGCCTTTTGAGGCGTTTGATATAATTCTCAATGCTCTCCCTTCTCACCCCGGGCCTTGCAGCAGACAGCGCATCAGCGGCCGCCACGAGGGCTGACTCAACGCATATGGGGTCAATATCACCGTGGTGACAGGCTATGGCATTCAGTACGCGCTCATCTTCACCGTATTTGCGGGCTATATTCATCCCAATCTCATGGTGGGGCCCCTCAACTTCATGGTCTACAGCCTTGCCTATATCATGAAGAAGACCCGCCCTCTTGGCAAGCTTGATATCAACCCCAAGTTCGCCGGCCATGAGGCCGGAAAGGTATGCCACCTCCCTTGAGTGCTGCAGCACGTTCTGTCCGTAGGAAGTCCTGTACCTGAGTCTCCCCAGAAGTCTGATAATATCGGGATGGATTCCGCTTAGCCCGAGGTCGAAGACCGCCTTTTCTCCTTCTTCCCTGATCGTGGTCTCAACCTCTTTCCTTGCCTTTTCCACCACCTCTTCTATCCTTGCAGGATGGATCCTGCCGTCGGCTATCAGGCGTTCGAGGGATATCCTGGCAACTTCTCTCCTTACAGGGTCAAATGAGGAGAGGGTTACGACTTCAGGTGTATCGTCCACTATAAGGTCCACACCCGTAGCGGCCTCAAGCGCCCGGATGTTCCTTCCCTCACGGCCTATTATGCGTCCCTTCATCTCGTCTCCGGGTAATGTTACCGCAGTGATTGTTGCATCAGAGACGTAATCACTTGCGTAGCGCTGGATTGCAAGGCTGATTACCTCCGCTGCTTTTTTCTCAGCAGTGTCACGAGTCTCGTCCTCTATCCTCTTTATGAGTTTTGCGGCTTCAAACCTTGACTCCTCCTCAACGCGCCTGAGGAGTTCCGCCCTGGCCTGTTCTTCAGTTAATGCCGAGATTTGCTCAAGGACCGAGGTCTGTTCCTTTATCAGGGTTGAAAGCCTGTTTTCCTTGTCTCTGATAGACTTCTCCCTCGAATAAAAATCCTTTTCCCGCTTTGTAAGGTCACTCTCCCTCTTTTCCATCTGTTCAAGCTTACGCTCCAGATGCTCCTCTTTGTTTCTCAACCGCCTTTCGAGTTGGTTAAGTTCCTTACGCCTTTCCTTCAGTTCCTTTTCAGCCTCTGATTTGGCAATATAAACGATATCTTTTGCCTCTAAAGATGCCTCTTTCTTAATCTGTTCAGCCTCTTTTCCGGCCTCATCCAGTATCTTCCGGGCCTCGCTGTCCAGGGTTTGTCTCTTTTTCTCTGCGCCTGTTTTGTAAATAAAGAAGAATATCAGCGACAGTACGGCTCCGAATACAAGTCCTGTCAGAATGGAAATGGGTATATTCATTTTTGGTTGGACCTCCTTTTTTTCATTGTAGTTTTGAT
>CAZXDE010000064.1:0-1868 GCA_964639515.1 uncultured Thermodesulfovibrio sp. | reverse complement strand
ATCTTCTCAAGGCCCTGCATTGCTGAAACAGCCACATTCAGGGCCATCGGGTCTGCATTTCCCACATCTTCCGAGGCACAGATAACGATCCTCCGGGCAATGAACATGGGGTCCTCTCCCGAGGCAATCATCCGGGCAAGCCAGTATACTGCGGCGTCGGGGTCGGAACCCCGCATACTCTTGATAAATGCGGAAATAATGTCGTAATGCATAGTCTCATCATAGTAAAGGCTCTTTTGCTGGAGGGTCTTTTTCAGTCCTTCAACAGTAATGGTGACATTGTTTTCAGAGGTGGTGCAGGCAGTGAGAAAGGATAATTCGAGCATATTAAGTGCCTTTCTGGCATCCCCTGAAGAGCGGACAGCGATGTAATCCATTGCCCTGTCGTCCATTTCAACCCTGTACTTGCCGAATCCCTTTTCAGAGGCAAGGGCGTGCCTGATCAGTAGTTTTATATCCTCGGCAGCGAGGGGTTTAAACTCAAATATAGTTGATCTTGAGGCAAGGGCAGGTACAAGGGCGAAGAATGGATTCCGGGTGGATGCCCCTATAAGGGTTATCTCCCCTGATTCTACATGTGGGAGGAGTGCATCCTGCTGGAGGCGGTTAAACCTGTGAATCTCGTCGATAAAGAGTATGGTCCTGCCGGAGCCTGAGTAGGAGATGGCATTTCGGATATCCTTAACCCCGGCAGTGACGGCATTAAGGGAGACGAAACGCGCCTCTGTCTTTTTGGCAATAATCCTTGCTATGGCGGTCTTGCCCGTTCCCGGTGGCCCGTAGATAATCAGGGAGACTATCCGGTCTTCCTCTATTAACCTTCTCAAAGGTCCACCCGTACCAATCAAGTCTTCCTGGCCCACAAACTCCTGTAGTGATGCCGGCATCATCCGCCACGCAAGTGGTTTATTTCGCTGTTCCGTCAAGAAAAGTTCCATTTTTAATTACCAGTGTCCATGTGCAGTGTTCAGTGGTTGCAATGCTCAGGCATGCCGTTGTCCAGGCATTTTGCCGATACTGATCACTGATACAGACACAGACGCTTTTCGATTATTAAGGGGATAATACTTCCGGAGGGTCAGGAGGTTTGCTTTATATGCACAAGTTCCAATAAGGCGGTACTCTGACAGGATAATCCGGTATCAACTCTATATTCACTGTATCCAGAACAGATTATCCCGGGTACCGGGATCAGAAAACCTCTATATTTATCTATTTTGCCTCCAGAAGTATTAAATGCCATAATTATTATTGCATTGATTGTTATACGAAAATAAGAGAATAAGTGAGAAATAAGGATTTTTCGTATAATAACTTCATGTATTTTCCTGTAATCAATTAATAATAACCCACCCTGCGGTGTAGATGAAAAATTAGATCCCCTTAAATAAGGTGGGTGCCCTGAAGGGTGTTTAGGCTCCCCCGCGATTGACGGGGTATGCACACCACATCCCTTACTTCGGCTCCCTAAAGATCTAATTTGCGGGATCAACTTTTCCATCTTAAATCACCAGCAGGGCAGGTATAATCAGCCCTTATTAATTTATAACAGAAAACACCCTCCTGTGGCAAGTTTAATTTTGCGGATTGAGGGCTTGTCTATTTAATAATGTCATTATATGGGTTGTTTTTTCTATAATATGCACCATCTTTTGCAGTATTATAGTTCACCCCCACCCTAACCCTCCCCCGTCAAGGGGGAGGGAACAAAGGGATGCTGCCTTGCCAAAAAGGAATGCACTATCAAGTCCCCCCTCCCCTGGCGGGAGGGGGGTGCTGAACTATTACCTTTTGCAAAGTCCGGACTTATGGATAAATGACCGACATAACGGGTGTTATACTTGCCGGTGGCGACAACCGGAGATTTC
>CAZXDE010000063.1:4251-9678 GCA_964639515.1 uncultured Thermodesulfovibrio sp. | reverse complement strand
TCTTCCGCCATAATAAAACCAACAGGAACACCTATTATGAGGTCCGGCATGAAAAGGCCGTTGTCAACCATCTCCATTACCTTCAGAAGTGCTGTTGGTGCATTTCCAATGGCAACAATACCAATCCCGCGTTCTGATTCCGCTGCCTTTTCCATTGCTGCCTCAGCCCTTGTCTTGCCATCAGCCTTTGCAGCCTCAATTACATTATCGTCTGATATCAGACAGATGGTCTTTCCCCCGAAGTCGTCCAGTATCTTTCTGCTGATTCCTGACTCCACCATCTTCACATCAACAAGGATGTCCCGACCCTCTTTAATGGCCTTTAGTGCAGCATCAACTGCTCCGGGATGCAGCTCCATGAGTTCTTCATACTCGGGGTCTCCAGTGGCATGGATAACACGCATAACCACCTGAAGTTCCTCTGCGGAAAAACTCCTGCCTTTCAAAAGCCCCTCAATGACCTGAAAACTGTCTGATTCAATGGAAAGCCCTTTGGAAGTGAGATTTTCTATCATTTTCCGCCCCCCCTTTTTCAATAGTGTGGAGTTAATAAAAACTTCTGCTTTTGAACCTGCCAAAGCCCCCTTTAATGAAGCAATTAGATAAAATAGTCAACCCTTGCCGGAAAAGTCAAATATCAGGAAACTGTGCTATAATATTTTTTATATGTAATGTGGCGGGCAGGGTTTTTCCTGAGGTGTTTTTTATATGAATGCAAGGAGAAAATGGGTCATGGGCAGGATAGAGACGCTTTTTGATGATTTAAAAAAGAGGGGCAAGAAAGCGTTTATCCCCTATATAATGACAGGGGATCCATCACTGAAAAAGACGGAAGAGCTGGTGCTTTTGCTTGAGGAATGTGGTGCCGACATTATTGAGCTTGGGGTTCCCTTCAGTGATCCTCTCGCAGACGGACCCACCATACAGATGGCTGCTGAACGGGCAATCAAACGGGGGGTAACGCTCAGAAAGGTCCTTGGGGCTGTCAGGAGCCTCAGGAAAAAGACATCCGTGCCCATAGTCCTTATGACGTATTTTAATCCTGTCTTCAAGTATGGGCTTGAACCCTTTATGGACGATGCATCCGGTTCAGGAGTTGACGGGTTGATAGTGCCTGACCTACCCCCTGATGAGGCCAAAGACCTCATCAGACTTGCACGGACCAGAGATATTTCAACCATATTCCTGCTTGCTCCAACCTCAACCGATGAAAGGATAAGGCTGGTCAGCCGTGAATCAACAGGTTTTATATATTACGTCTCGATAACAGGCATTACAGGTGCCGGTCTTACTATAGATAATGCTATGAGCAAGATGATTAAAAAGATTAAGTCCGTATCCAAAAAGCCTGTTGCAGTCGGCTTTGGGGTGAAGAGACCCGAGGATGCAGAGGCAGTTGCGGAGATTGCGGATGGTGTGATTATCGGCAGCTCCATTGTGAAAATGATCAACGAAAACGAAAAGGGACTGAATAGCTATCTGAAGTCACTGAGAAGGGTGATATGAAAAATAATGACAACTGACAACTGACAACTGACAACTGACAACTGACAACTGATAAATGGAAAACAATAAATGATTAACTATGGCGTGGTTTAAAAGAACAAAAGAAGAGAAGGCGGACCGGAAGGTAAAGATTCCCGAAGGGCTGTGGGTAAAGTGCGACAACTGCAAAGAGATTATATACCGCAAGGAGGTTGAAAGAAACCTCAAGGTGTGTCCCAAGTGCAACTACCATTTTCGTATAAGCGCAATGGAGCGGTTAAAACTCCTTATTGACAGCGGCTCTTTTCAGGAGATGGACACTGACCTTGCCTCCTCAGACCCTCTGAAGTTTAAAGACAGCATTCCATACAGTGAAAGACTGGCAAAAAACCGGGGGAAGAGTGGGCTTAATGATGCAATTATCAGTGGAGAGACGCAGATAAAGGGGACTCCTGTTGCAATTGCTATTATGGACTTCTCTTTTATGGGTGGCAGCATGGGTTCCGTTGTTGGTGAGAAGGTGACAAGAACGGCTGAACTTGCCCTTGCCAAACAGATACCCCTTGTTGTAGTCTCTGCCTCAGGTGGTGCCAGGATGCAGGAAGGAATGTTTTCGTTAATGCAGATGGCAAAGGTCTCTGCAGCCATCGGCAGGCTTAAGGACAGGGGAGTGCCATACATATCGGTCCTCACAGATCCCACTTTTGGTGGTGTAAGTGCGAGTTTTGCAATGCTTGGAGATATTATTATCGCTGAACCAAGGAGCCTCATCGGTTTTGCCGGCCCCAGGGTGATAGAGCAGACAATAAAACAGCAGTTGCCCCCGGACTTTCAGAGGGCGGAGTTCCTCCTGGATCATGGTCTTATAGATATGATTGTCAGCAGGAAGGACTTGAGAGAGACTATTTTCAGGATTCTTACCCTTCTAAAATGAGTTACAGAGAGACCCTCGACTATCTTTACGCCCTCAGACATCACGGGATAAAGTTAGGACTTGAAAATCCCGAAAAGCTCATCTCCCTTTCAGGCAACCCTCAAGGGGCCTACCACTCCATTCATGTTGCCGGCACAAACGGCAAGGGCTCAACAGTCTCCATGATCGCATCCGTGCTGAAAGCGGCAGGCATCAGAACAGGAACTTTCACATCCCCGCACCTTGTAAGCTTCACTGAAAGGATTCAGATTGATGGAGAAAGGATCAGCGAAGAGGACGTCCTGAGACTTGCCGGTGATATCAGGGAACGGGTAGAGAATGTCGGCAATTTAAATCCCACCTTCTTTGAATTCGTTACTGCCATGGCTTTGGTTTACTTTAAGGAGCAGGGGGTGGAGTGGGCTGTAGTCGAGACAGGCATGGGCGGCAGGTATGATGCCACAAATGTGATAAGTCCTGACATTACGGTCATTACCCCTGTAGGGTTGGACCACAGGGATTTCCTTGGTGAGACCCTGCCGGAGATTGCCTATGAGAAGGCGGGTATTATAAAAGAAGGCGTCCCGGTTGTACTTGCCCCCCAGTCAGGGGATGCCCTGAATACGATCCTGAAAGCAGCAAAGGAGAAGAATGGCCCCGTCTATAAATATGGCGATGATTTTAAGGCAGAGATACAGGAGATGACACCAGAGGGGGTGAGGTTTGATTATATGAGTTTCGGTTTAGATTCTCAACCCGCAACCCGCAACCCGCAACTCGCAACCCGCAACCCGCAACCCGCAACTGCAATAAAGGGTCTCTTCACCCCCCTCACAGGTTCCTATCAGGCAATAAACGGAGCTGTTGCAGTCAAGACAGCGGAGATAGTCCTGAAATCATACAAACCCCCGATTGATAACATTCCCGGGGTAATCCGTTCAGGACTTGCCGGCACATACTGGCCGGGCAGGTGCGAACTTGTCGATTTTAAGGGAATGCCGTTACTGCTGGACGGTGCACACAACCCCGAAGCAGCCCATGCACTGTCGGAAACCCTGCGCAATGTTTTTCTGTCATCATGCAGGCCAACACGTTATGACAACCTGATACTCATCTTCGGTGCAATGGCTGACAAGGATATAAAAGAGATTCTCAACCCCCTCCTGCCACTTGCCCGTACAGTCATATTTACTTCCCCCTCCTACGGAAGGTCTGAAAAACCGGAGACACTGCTCAAAATAGCTAGGGGTCAGGTCTCAACATTCAACATAAGCCTTAATTCCTTTCCTGAAGAAGACAAAAATGGATACTTATGTCAAATGTTGAGACCTGACCCCTTCTTTTATACCATTCCGGATATAAAAGAAGCCATTGAACTTGCCGGAGGGCTTTATCGCAAAGGTGATCTTGTTGTTGTGACGGGCTCCTTCTATACTGTCGGGGAGGTACGGGAGGTAATGGGAGAGAAGGCCGTTCTTGCTAAATTAAGGGAGCATAGATAATCAGGGGTCAGGTCTCAACATTCAACATAAACGCTGACACCTCTCCTGCAGAGGGTCAAAGGTGGACAGTTATGTTGAATGTTGAGACCTGACCCCTCACCTCAGACATATGAAGAATCTGCAATCAATAATTATATTGTTGGTGCTTGGCTTCTTCCTCTTCCCTGCCCTTTGCAGTGCTGAAGAAGTGGAAACTTCCATTGAGGCGGAATTCCTGACATACGACGCAGCTCAGCAGGTCTATCACCTGAGGGGGAATGTGCGGATAAGGAGGCTGGATGCCCTTCTTCAGGCTGAAGAAGCAGACTACAGGGAGAAGACCGGAGAGGCCAGGGCCACAGGGAATGTGAGGTATGAGGACAGGTGGGTCATTATAGAGGCAAAGACTCTCAAGATGAACCTGAAGACGAAGAAGGGCATTATCTACAATGCACGCCTGTTTTTCAAGAAGGACAATTATCATGTCAGGGCTGAAGAGATCGAGCGTCTTGATGAGAAGAACTACGTGATAAGAAAGGCCACATTTACAACGTGCGATGCGCCTTTGCCTGCGTGGTGTTTCAGCTCCAAAAAGACCGATGTCAGGATTGGTGACAGGCTGAAGGCAAAAAATGTGCTCTTCAGGATAAAAGGTCTTCCTGTCCTGTACAGTCCGCTTCTGTGGGCACCTATTTATACTGAACGAAAGACCGGACTCCTCGTGCCTGAGCCGGGGTTCAGAAGCGACAAGGGTTTTTTCTACCGTCAGCCCCTGTTCCTGGCACTCGCTGACAACAGGGATGCAACTCTCTACTTTGACTTGTATACCAGGAGGGGCATCGGCGAGGGGCTTGAATACCGTTATATTGAGAAAAAGGCCGGGGCCGGACAATGGTGGCTCTATCACCTGAGGGACAGGATGCTGGGAAAGGATTTCCTTGAGTTCAAGGGAAAGCACACGCTTTTCAGGAAGGACAGGCTCTCCGGTTTCCTGAATATACATTACGTTAATGACAGGAGTTTCTATCAGGAATACAGTCAACTGGTGCAGGTGAGAACTCGCAGGTTTCTCGAATCCACTGCAGAGGTATTTTATCCCTTCAAAAAGGGAAGGGCCTATCTCTTTGGAAGGGCCTGGCAGGACCTTAAGGAATCTGCTGAAGATGTTATGCAAAAGGCCCCGGAAGCCGGCATTTCCCTTTATCCCTCGAAAAAGGGGCCATTATACCTCTCGCTAAAAACATCATACAGCAATTTCTACTCAAAAAACCTCCTTAGGGTTCAGCGGTTTGATATCCATCCCAGGATATACCATTCCATGGGGGATTCCATACAGCTAAGCCAGGTCATCGGCCTGAGAGAGACCCTTTACAATATCAGCAACTCAGAGGATTTTCCCGACAGCATAAGCCGTGAAGCATTTGACTACAGCATAAGGCTCCACACAAGGCTTCGGAGAAGATACCCTGCCTTTACCCATATAATTGAGCCTGAGATCAGCTACAGGTTTATTCCCCCTATTGAAAACGATATTCCCCTGCTTGACAG
>CAZXDE010000063.1:0-4151 GCA_964639515.1 uncultured Thermodesulfovibrio sp. | reverse complement strand
GGAGGGCTTGAAGATCTGAAGCTCAGTGCAAACTACTCAGCCCAGTGCTGGGGGATAAACATAGCATTCAACAGAAGGCCGGATGATTACAGCATCCTCTTTCTTGTTGAACTGAAAGGGCTCGGCACTATAAGGTTCAGCGGTATTTAAGAGCTGTTTCCATAATCCGGATTGCCCCCTCAATGTCTGTAACCTCTGTATCAATAAGCACCTCTGGGTTTAATGGTTCTTCATAGGGTACTGTCACACCAGGGACAGGCCAACCCTTTTTGCCCTTTTCATATATATCCCTTGGTGCCGCATGGGTCTCTCTTCTGTGCCTCTCCCTCTGCCTGCATTCCGAGATGGAACACTTCAGGTAGACCTCGGCAAAATCAGGTATTACCTTCCTTGCAAGCTCGCGCCACCTCCGCAAATTTCCGGTGGCGTCAATAATAACATCATGCCCAAGCCCCGTAAGGGTCTTCGCAGTATAGACAATGCAGCGGTACACCAGTTCCCTCTCGGTCTCTGAATAAGAAGGCCTGGGAGTGACTATCTTCCTCAGTTCGTCCATCCTCAGTATTACAAATTCCGGATGTCTCTTTCTGAAGGCTTCAGCCACCGTACTCTTGCCGCTTCCGGGCAGGCCTGTTATCCATATAGCTTTCGGCATATCTGAATACCTTGTTATTTTAATTACCTTATATCTTTAAACTTAAGGAAACACCCATTATGTGTGGAAATCGGTATATTTGCATAATCCTGAATTAAATCATGTTCATTCGGGACTGAACAGTTATAAGTATACATAAACCCACACCTTTCCACTATCCTTTACCTCTTCCTTTCTTTTTACGAGCCGTTTTTTATGAAGATTCAGAAGCCTTGTACCACTTGTATTGGCCTCGAGACTCTTGGCTTCAGAGAGTTCTTTGGCAGTAATCCTGCCCCTTTTGAGAATCAAGTCCAGGGTATCCTTGAGATAGTTATTTAGGCTCCCTAAAAGGATTTTCTCTCCATCCCTCATCTCTGCCATAACAGCGAGGTCTTTTCTCTCAAGGGCTACCTCGATATTTTCTTTCTGATTTTCATTGAGCCCGGTCAGGACGATGTATCTGTTGCCGTACTCACCACCGGTGAGCCTCGAGACGAGCTTTGCCACTATCTCATCAGCACACGAGTAGTCAATAACACCTATCTTTGAAAAATCGAGGGCTACTATCGCTCCATCCGCCTCTTTTAAAATATCCCTCTCAATACGGTCCCTTATCACCTGTCCCGACGGCCTGGTGACAAGATCACTTGATCCGTTTTTGAGTTCTTCTTTAAGGAGTTTATAGAGATCGCAAATCTTCATTATTTGCATTTTCTAAAGACCCTTTATCTCATCCATCAGGGCATATCTCCTTTTGTATTTCGTCCTGATGTGGTTTATATATCTGCTGGATCTATCCGAACTATCCGGAATCTCCTTTATCTTTTCAGGCTCGGTATCCTCTAATAGTTTTGTGATTTCCTGTAGCTTTGTTTTATGTTCTTCAGCCTTTTTCTCGTTCAGCACTGTCAGCATTACAGCCACAACATGCTTACATACCCCTTCCCAGTCATAGGGACAGCTACATGTGGTCTGTATATTCCCCTTCTTACCGGAAATGGTTACTTTATAAAGTTCCGCACCCTGGACATAGGCATGGTACTTGCCATTTTCAATCCATACCCTGTCTACTTCCCCATCTTCAAAATACTCAATGCCCCTGAGGTAGGATGGGGTTGTTGCAAGGTCATGAATAATATCTTCTGTTATTTCAGGTAATACCATCCACTCCCTCCAGTAAAAAGCCATATGATCCTTTTTCCCTCAGCCACAGAGGACCACAGAGGTCACAGAAATCATAGGCAGATTCAAGGTCATAATTTGTTTTATAATCTTTTACGGTCTCTGCATGCTTGTTCCATGCATTTACCAATGCGTTGCGATACATTAGAAGCACCGGATACTACTCTTTGCTGTAATAGCAGATACCGGAATCATGTCCGTATTTTCTTACCCATTGTTGTTCTTATGTATCGTATCTGAGAGGAATTCCCCCAGGGCTGAAAATATATTATTCATAACCTCTGTTTCAGGAAGCGGTATTTTCAGATATGCCTTTCCTGTTTGTGTATCCCGGTCAAGCCTGATATCCAAATATTTCTCAGCCTGGTGTTCAGGCTGAGATAGGGTTTTGCTGAGATTTGTCAGGAACCGGGCGCCGCTGATGAGCAGGTTATTCAGGGTGTCCAGTCCATTTCCGTTACACTCGGTTGTCGATTCAGCACCTTTTACCGTGGTGATCTCCTCCATGTCGACTGCTTTGGCAGCTTGCTCTGATTCTCTTTGCTGCTGTCTCTCAAGCTCGGGGTCCGGTTTCTCCAGATTTTCCGTCATTGTTTCTACTGATTGCATAAATTTCTTGAGTTGTGACTCTCCGACCATGACGATATCTTTACCGTCCTTGTCAAGCGCACCTGCAAACAATGATTTCTTGAACTTCAAAAGGTCTAAAATCCTCTCCTCAATTGAAGATTTGGTAATAAAATTTATGGCACGGACATTTTTGTGTTGGCCAAGCCTGTGTACACGGCCGATGCGCTGTTCGAGAACTGCGGGGTTCCAGGGGATATCCATATTGATTACAACTGAGCCGCTTTGCAGATTCAGTCCGACACCACCTGCGTCTGTGGACAGGAACACCTTGCACTCCGGGTCTTCCCTGAAGCGCGATATCAGCCCATTTCTCTGTTTTGAAGGCACACTGCCGTTTAAATAGACATATCCGATGCTATTCCTCTTCAGGACTCGCTCCACTAATTCCGCCATTCTGAGCCACTGGCTGAAGATGACTACCTTCTCTCCTCCCTCGATGACTATCTCCTTCAGGATTACTTCCAGCTCATCTATCTTGGGCCCGTGAACCGTTTTCTTATCAACGAGGTAAGTGTTATCTGCAGCCATCCTCATATAATTCAGGGCAATTTGCAGCCGCCGCTGGTCTGCCTCGCACAGGAATTTATAGCGCTGCCACTTGGCAACCAGTTTCACTACAATTTCGTAATTTTCATCATGTATAATCCTCTGCTCATGTGTCATGGGGACAAAAAAGTTTTTGTCTATCCGCTCAGGAAGCTGCCTGAGCACCTCTTCTTTCTTTCTCCGTATCAAGACATTCTTAAGGGAACCCCTTATGGACTGCAGGTCCCGGTACCCGATAATCTTTCCACCTTCATCCATAATTCTGTGAAAGTGTACAAACCGGTATAACGGGCCAAAATGGCGTCTGTCGATAAATTCCATAATCGAGTGCAGTTCTTCAATCCTGTTTTCTATGGGGGTCCCTGTCAGTACGATGGCAAATGTTGATTCCAGTTGTTTCACATATTGCGCCGTCCGGGTTTTCCAGTTTTTGATCCTCTGAGCCTCATCAAGGATGATCAGGTCGGGAGCCCACTCCCTTATCCTGTCAATGTCCCTGAAGACCAGCTCATAGTTGATAAGCTTATAAAAAGACCCTCGCCGGTATAGTTGTTTCCTTTGGTGGTTAAGGCCTTCGATCACCTCAACCGGTCTGCCACTGAACTTGTCTATTTCCGTCTTCCACTGGTATTTCAGGGAAGTAGGGGAGACAATCAATACCTTCTGTATATTAAATAGTTTTGCCATCAGCTCAGCAGCCGCAAGTGCCTGGACTGTTTTCCCCAACCCCATATCATCACCTATAAGGCATCGTCCTGCATTCAGCGCAAACAATGCACCTTGCCGCTGATAGGTATACAAGCCGGTTTTTAGAATGTTTTCAAAAATCGGACTATTGATCCCGTTTTTGATTTTAGCCTTGATGATTTTACGCCGGTGTTCGGCATCCTGGTTTTCGGCAATATAGGCCATTACATCATCGTAGCATCGCACTTCATGTCCGTTGTTTTGAGGTATGCTGTTGAAGAATTGATGGAAATCAAGGATACGATTCTCTTTGAGGATTCCGTCTGAGTTGAAATATCTCTTCACAAGTGAAAGCAGCTTACGTGGAGCATCCTTCCCCGCCTTAAACCTGATCTCCCTCTTAAGGCCATAGCTTAAATAGACCTCTGAATACGGTAGAACACAACCTTCTTTGAACGCCTTTTTTGCT
>CAZXDE010000062.1:1693-9808 GCA_964639515.1 uncultured Thermodesulfovibrio sp. | reverse complement strand
GTAACGGCTCCGGTTCAGGTAACTACAGTAAGACGGGGAATAATTGCAAGATTTGTTTCAGGTCATGGCCGGATTCTTTCACTGCCTGACAGGACGGTGGAGCTAAATTCCCTTATCTCCAGCCGCATCCTGAAGGTAAAAGTGCTTCCGGGCGATTCAGTAAAAAAAGGTCAGGTGCTGGTAGTACTGAAGGAAGACCCTCAAGCAGCCTTTGATCTGGAAAAAGCAAAGATTGGACTTAACAGGGCCGAACGCGAGGCCGGGATGTATAAACGTCTTTTTCATGAAGGTGTGGCTGCCAGAAGTCAGATGCAACAGGCGGAAGATGCCCTGTCTGTTGCCAGGGCACAGATGAAGCTTTCAGGGAAACAGGCCAGGATGAGCAGTGAAAACCAAATCCTGCGGGCCCCGTTCAACGGCCGGATAGCTGGTGTCAAGGCAGTGGTTGGACGGATATCCAACCCCTCTATGGCATTGGTGACAATTGCGAATTTGCAGACTGTCCAGGCGGTCCTGGGTGTTGAGACGGAAGATGTCAGCATCCTGAAAAAGGGTCAGTTGGTCAATATAAGTGTGCCGAATGTATTTCCTGAAAGGATATTCGTCGGCAAGGTGTCATGGATAGGCAAGAGTATAGATCCGTCTACGCAGACGATTAAAACGGGTGTTACCGTTGCAAACAATCGCCTTCTTCTACAGCCGGGGATGTATACCGAGGGGAAAATCCGGGTGGATGTCCACAAAAATGTACTTATTGTGCCGAAGCAGGCGGTCCTGCCCTCAAACGGCAAACGGATGGTGTTTGTTGTCAGGAATAATATTGCCGTAACACGATGGGTAGAAACCGGTTTTTCCAATAACCGGGAGGTTGAAATAAGAAAGGGTCTTAAGGATGGTGATATGGTTGTGGTTGTGGGAAACCACGAATTGGAGGATGGGATGACGGTCAGGATACTCAAAAGGCAATTGCCGTGACAATTACGGCCTGGATACGTGTTCACAAGCGGTCTGTTCTATTTCTTCTTGTAGTGCTTATCCTGAGTGGGGCCGTTTCCATCGTAAGGATACCTGTGTCCTTATTCCCCGATATTGCCTTTCCACGCATTGTTGTTAATGTTGATGCAGGGGACATGCCTGTGGGCAAAACCGTTATCGAGGTAACCAAGCCGATAGAACAGATAGTACGGGCGCTTCCGGATGTTCTTAATGTCCGTTCAAAAACCAGCCGCGGCAGTTGTGATATATCCATAAATTTCTCCTGGGGGACAAATATGGTTCAGGCGCTGCTCCTTGTTCAAGGCAGTCTTAACCAGCTTCAGCCGGATTTGCCACCGGGCACTCATATAAAGGTCAGGCGTATGGACCCTACGGTTACCCCTGTTATCGGCTACAGCCTCACATCCGGCACGGATACACTTACGGCTCTCCGGGACTTCGCCAAGTATCAATTGAAACCTCTCCTGTCCGGTATAGACGGGGTAGCCAATATAAAGGTGTTGGGTGGGAGAAAAGAAGAGTATCAGGTCGATGTCGATATACAGAAACTCTCATCCTATAAGATGTCTATTAACGACATAGTCAACAGCCTTTCACGCAACAATGTTGTGAGTGTTGTGGGCCGCATGGAAGAGAATTATAAACTCTATCTGCTCCTGTCCGATACAGTATTCAAAACTCCCGATCAGATAGGCAAGACAGTGATAAAGACGATAAACGGGCTGCCGATTTTCATTAATGATGTGGCATCTGTTAAGGATGCCACAGCGCCGGAATGGACCAGGGTGACAGCTAACGGACACGATGCCGTTCTAATAAATGTTTATCAGCAGCCGGGCGGCAATACCGTCCGCATAGATAACGAGATAAAGACGGCGCTGAATAGATTCAAGACCCATATTCCGGCCTCGATGAAACTCTCCAAATTCTATGACCAGTCGGAGTTGATAGTTTCTTCCATTGCCAGTGTGCGGGATGCCATCTTCATAGGTATTGGTCTGGCCTTTATAGTTTTAATGCTCTTTCTGAGAAACTTCAAGATGAGCCTTATAGTTGCGATAGCCGTTCCCTCTGTGATATCAGCGACCATTTTGATGCTATATGTGTTCCATCTGAGCTTTAATATTATGACTCTCGGAGGTCTCGCCGCTGCAGTGGGCCTTATAATAGATGATGCCATAGTAATGGTTGAAAACATCACAAGATGGCTTAAGGAAAAGACCATACCCCACCACAGGGCCGTTATTGCCGCTACGCGGGAGATGATGCATCCGCTTGCCGGCTCAAGCGCTACAACGATTATCGTATTTGCGCCGCTGGCATTTCTCAGCGGAGTAACCGGAGGCTTTTTCAAGGCCCTTTCCGTAACAATGGCCTCATCACTCTTTATATCATTTCTTATAGCACTTATAGCTATCCCGCTGATTTCCGGGAAGGTACTTACAGAAAAAGATGCAGAAGGCGAAGGGAATGGTCCGATATTCAGAAAGGTACTGGCATTTTACTTATGGACAACGGCAAAGGTGCTTCGCCGTCCATTATGGATATCAGTGGCAGCGCTTATGCTGATTGCAGCGGGTTATCTGTCTTACAGGAATATCGGCACAGGTTTCCTGCCCAGGATGGACGAGGGGGCTTTTATACTCGACTACTGGACAGAACCGGGCACCTCACTAACGGAGACGAACCGCCTGCTGAAACAGATAGAAGGTATATTGACCTCTACCCCTGAGGTAGACAGCTACTCCAGGCGGACGGGACTTCAACTCGGCGGCGGCATAACAGAGGCAAATTCGGGGGATTTCCTCGTCCATCTGAAGCCTCAACCGAGGCGGTCTATAGACCGGATAACGGATGAAATCCGTTCCAGGATTAAGCAGAATGTGCCCGGCATAGACGTAGACTTCGCCCAGTTGATGGAAGACCTTATAGGAGACCTGACTGCAGTTCCCCAGCCGATAGAGATTAAAATCTACGGGGATAACGGCAGGATAATACGCGGGCTCGCAAGAAAGGTTGCCGGTCTTCTTCCAAATATACGCGGGGTAGTTGATATATTCAACGGTATTACTATAGCGGGTGATTCAGTGGATATCCGTGTCAACCGGTTGCAGGCATCCCTTCATGGCCTTGATCCTGAGGCGGTTACGAGGATTATAACCACCATACTCAAAGGTACGGTGGCTACACAGGTGGAGAGGAATATCAAGATGGTGGATGTCCGTGTCCGGACACCTGAATCCGTCAGGGATAATCTCCGGAAACTCGGGGGCCTGAGCATTTCGACGCCTGACGGGCACCGGATACCGCTGTCCCGTATTGCTTCCTTTAAAAGAGTGACGGGTCAGCCCGAAATAACACGGGAAAACCTCAAACAAATGGTTGCAGTAACGGCAAGGATATCGGGAAGAGATATGGGGTCCACCATGAAAGATATAAAGAAGCTGGTGGCCGACAGGCTCTCTCTCCCACCTGGGGTGATGCTCTCTTACGGAGGATTATACAGAGAACAGCAGAAATCCTTCAGGGATATGGCATTGGTTCTGATAGCTGCGATTGTGCTTGTAGCCCTTGTCCTGTTGTTTCTTTATGAAAACTACACTATCCCTCTTGCCATAATCCTTGTAGACCTGCTCTCCCTGAACGGCGTGTTTATAGGGCTCTGGCTAACCAATACGCCCCTTAACATCTCTTCCCTGATGGGCCTGGTCATGTTTGTCGGGATTGTGGCTGAGACGGCCATAATCTATATGGCCTATTTTAAGCAAATCCGGGGTGAGGCTGAAGAAGAAAAATCGGCGCTGATCAAGGCAGGTATGGTACGCCTCAAACCTATTATAATGACAACAGCCGCAGCAATTTTTGCCCTCTTACCTTTGGCCCTCGGAATAGGTCAGGGTTCTGCCATGCTAAAACCGCTTGCCATTGCCATTATAAGCGGGTTTTCAATACTTGTTCCGCTGATCTTCCTTGTCCTGCCGTCTATTTATCTGATCTTATCCCGTTACAGTGGGGGATCAATTTAAGAGAAAACATATAAATGACTCTGGAGTGTTTTTTATATTAAGCAATTATAGAAGAAGAAACAGTGTAAAATAAACCATGCGTGTATTGATCGTTGAAGACGAAAAAGCCCTGGCTGACATTATCAAGAAGGGACTGGAGGAAGAGGGTTATGCTGTGGATGTTGCATACAACGGTGAGAATGGTCTCTTTATGGCAGAAAATGAGCCTTCAGATATCATAATCCTGGATATTATGTTGCCCGTTGTTGACGGAATGACTATCCTTAGAAGGATTCGCAAGAAAGGGGTTAAAACACCGGTTCTTATGCTTACGGCAAGGGACACAATAATGGATAAGGTATCAGGACTGGACAGTGGTGCCGACGATTACCTCACAAAACCATTTCACTTTGAGGAACTTCTTGCCCGTATACGGGCCTTAATAAGGCGGGATTCCGATGTTAATGCCTCTGTCATTGATATAGGAGACCTTACAATTAATATGGCCACTCACGAAGTAAGAAGGGGAGGAAAAGATGTTTTGCTTTCAGCAAGGGAATATTCCCTCCTTGAGTACATGGCTGTAAACCGGAATAAAGTGCTGAGCAGGACCATGCTCTCAGAGCATCTATATGACCATGACTTTGATCTTGACAGTAATGTCATAGATGTCTTTATCAACCGCATCAGAAACAAGATAGGCAGGGGATTCGATAAAAAGCTTATCCATACCATCCGGGGGGCCGGATACATGATGAAGGAGTAAAATGCTTTCTTCCATAAAGACAAGGATTATTGCTTTTTATATGGGTGTCCTGTTTATGACACTATCCACTCTGGGGGTTTTCCTTTATTTCGGCCTCAGCGAGATTGTTTATGATTCCATCGACTCAAGCCTTCTGTCCAGGGCAAAGGCTTTGACAACATTGGTCAATGAGGATAACAATGGAACGGAATTTAATTTTTCTGATGAGATTATGCGGGAGTACAATTCGCCGCGGGATAAGAGTTTTTTTCAAATACGTTACTTTAATGGAACTACTATAGAGAAATCAGAGTCCCTGAGAGATTCAGAACTCCCGTTTCGGGCAGGAAAAAGCCGGACGAGTTTTGAGAATATTCTTTTAAGGGGAATACCTGCAAGGATGATAAGTTTTTATGTCCCTTATAATTGGGGGAAAGGGGTGAGGGGAACAGGCAAGGGGATGAAAAGCAAGAGGCGCGGCTTCATTATTCAGTGCGCCGAAGGTATAGAGGAACAGACGGAGCTATTGCAGAACTACCTGATTGTCCTTTCCCTCTCCATACTTTTCGTCATGATAATTTCTGCATCAGGTGGTTTTTTAATCGCAAAAAAAGCACTCACACCCATAAAAGAAATATCAGAAACCATAGACAGGATTTCAGAATCAAACCTCTCGGAAAGGGTAAATGTGGAGAATATTCCTGCGGAGCTCAGGGTGCTTGCCTCCTCTTTCAATCGAACATTTGACAGCCTTGAAAGGTCTTTCAACCGCCAGAAACAATTTACAGCAGATGCCTCACATGAACTCAGGACCCCTTTGTCGGTCATCCTGAGTCAAAGCGAGGTTATGTTGAGAAAAGAAAGGACCGCTGAGGAATATAAAAATGCCCTTAAGTCTGTCAGGGAGGCTGCGGGTATGATGTCGCAGATAGTCCGGAAGCTCCTTACCATAACCCGTTTAGGTGCTGATAAGGTCGGGTTAAAGATTGAAGATATAGACCCCGGTGAAATTATTTCTGAATCTGTAAAACTGTTAACACCGCTTGCAGAACAAAAAGGTATCGGCATAAATATTTACGTCCCTGATAGATTTGTAGTCCGTGGAGACAGGGCGGCACTATTGGAACTATTTGTCAATATCATAGATAATGCCATAAAATATAACGTCCCTCAGGGGAGGATAGATATTTCAGTCAAAAAAGCAACGGGTTTTATAATAAGCGAAATAAAAGACACCGGGATCGGTATCCCGGAGAGTGATTTGGACAGAGTTCTTGACCGTTTTTATCGGGTTGATAACTCCCGTTCAAGGGATCTTCGGGGTGTAGGATTGGGGTTAAGTATATGTGAGGAAATCATTAAGCTGCATGAAGGCAGGATAGAGATAAAAAGCAGGGTTGGGGAGGGGACTACAGTATCTGTTTATCTGAGAGGTAATCAATAATAATGCGCTTTATCCTTGCATCAGGGATTTTGCTGCTATTACCACTCACTCCTCACATCTGCAATGTCTCCTCTTTGGTGAGCCCCACAGGCATATAAAAAAGACCAACGTCAGGAGAGAGACAATGGTGGCGCCGGATGGTACATCCCAGATGTAAGACAGGATCAGGCCAACGACCGAGCCCCCTGTGCCGATTGCAGCGGAGATAAATATCATGGGCGTCAATCTGTGAACAAGCTGATAGGCTGCCGCAGCCGGAGTAACAATCAAAGCAAATACGAGTATAACCCCAACGGCTTTCATTGAAACCACTACAGTCAGTGCTATGAGTACTAATAACAGATAGTACAGAAACGTAACCGGTAGCCCGCTGGCCTCTGCCATCTCCTGATCGAAAGTGATAAACTGCAACTCTTTATACAGTAATCCGACGACTGTCAGGACAAAAACAAATATACTCAGGATCAGCCACAGGTCAGCAGGGGTAACGGAAAGAATGTCCCCGAAGAGGTATCCATAAACCCCGGCCTGATACCGCTTCATCAGGCCTATAAAGAGAATAGCCAGCGCCATGGCAAAAGCAAAGAATATACCGATGGATATATCAAGTTTGAGTTCACCCCGGCGTGTTACCCCACCAACAAGGAACACCATAAAGAGACTGAAGAGGAGGGCGAGGAGTAATGGATTTACTCCAAGCAGAAAACCAAGGGTTACACCTGCAAAGGATGCATGGGCAATACCGGCCCCGATAAAAGAAAACCCCTTTACCACTACGAAAACACCTATTACGGAGCAGAGGATTCCGATCATGACGGCAGCCAGGAGCGCCCTCTGCATAAATGCAAAGGCAAAGAAGTCGGAGATAACCTGCGAAAAAGAACTATCCATGGTGAACATCTCCTACAATAACGTATAATTGTCCGGCCACTTCGGTTACAATCACATCAGCGTTATAGATAAGCTGGAGTTTTTCCTGCGTCAGCATCTCCTGAGGGGTACCGATAAATACCTGGCCGTCCGCCATGTAGAGTATCCGGTCCACCATGGGATATATGAGATTTACATCATGAGTAACCAATAAAATGGTCAGGTTACGCTCCTTCTGCAGGGTCTTTAAGAGGGCTACAATCTCTCTCTGAGCCCTTACATCAACAGCAGCCGTGGGCTCGTCGAGGAGCAGGACCTCCGGGTCGGCGGAAAGTGCCCGTGCAATAAGAACGCGCTGGCGTTGCCCTCCTGAGAGGTGGGCAATGGGGACATATAGATACTCCGTCAACCCTACATCGGCTATGGCCTGCTCAGTCCGTTTACGGTCCAGGCTTTTAGGCCGCCGGAATAGCCCTATTTTGGCATACCTGCCCATGATGACCATATCAAAAACCGTGGCGGGATAAGATATGTCCAGTGTCTCCCTTTGAGGGACATATCCGGTCTGCCTGCGGGCCGTCATCACCGGCTGTCCAAAAACTGTGATACGCCCCCCAACGGGTTTTATCAAGCCAACCAGTGATTTCAGAAGCGTGGTCTTGCCGCAACCATTCGGGCCGATTATGCCTATGGATTCACCCCTGAATATCTTCGGATTAATATCGCGCAGAACGGGTTTTTCCATGTACCCTAACGTTACATTATCAAAAACAATGTTGTTATCAGCCTTTTTAGTAATTCGGCTGCTGCTTTTCATTCCGGCTGCTCTCCCTTTAGGTGCATTATCACTTCGGCAATTCAACAACTATTTATCACTGTTCAGGCTATTTCTCCGATGCTTTCAGAATCCTCCGGACATCCTCCTGCAGCATTTCAATATAGGTGTCGGTTTCCGGCAAGGACCCGGGGAGCTGGGTAGCCACAACCACTGTAGCCCCTGTCTCTTCAGCCACCAGACGCGGAATCCCCGGTGAAAACTGTGGTACCGTAAGGAT
>CAZXDE010000062.1:0-1593 GCA_964639515.1 uncultured Thermodesulfovibrio sp. | reverse complement strand
TGGGAGGGATCGGCACGGACCATTCCCTCTGTTATTGCAATAACCATCCGTCCTGCATTCTCAATATCCATCCAGACATGGGGGTTGTTATTGATTATATTGCAGCTACGGGAGGCACTCACCTGAATAAGCCGGGAGTTGCCGGCGTTTCTTACCAGTTTGTCCGCCCATGTCTCAAGCCCCAATCCCACCCGGACAAACAGGTCTGCCCCGGCAATGGCCTTTACATCGCTGACCCTGGGCTCATAGGTGTGAGGGTTTTCAAGTCCGGTGATAATCGATTTGACGGAAATCAGGTTCCCCCCGATATTACGTGCAAAATCAGCAAGTACCGGGATTGTGACCACTACGTTTAATCCGTCTTTCCTCTCCTGCGCGAAAGAGAGGTTTAAAATGAGCAAAATAAACAGGACAACAAGGGATATTGTTTTCAGCACTTTTTTATTCCTGCCGAAATTCAGGGGATACAAGGTCAGGTCTGATGCTTAAGGATTGGCCCAACCTTATGAGTGCAGACCTGTTCATTGTTCTGTCATCATGTGGAGGGTGTGTTCTACAACTCTCGGTTTCCTGAATATGATCATGTTTGAAATATATCATAAATCAGAGGGTTAGAGCAAAATAACAGGGCCGCATGATACCATTTGTGATTCCTTATTCAAGCAACTCATAAAATGGTCTGAAACGCACAGTAGTGTTTTCTGTTTTTATTCCGGTCTTGGGACCCAGATTAATAACCCATGCCTCTTCAGGCTTGTATTTTTTTATAAAGCTATTCAGGGAACGGGTGATCACCGGTGATTTAACCTCACTGCACTTGCACTCAACCGGAATTATACTGCCTGCCATGTTTAAAACAAAGTCCACCTCTGCCCTGTCCTTGGTCCTCCAGTAATGGATAGAGGCCCCTTTTGTCTCAGGGGATTCCCTTAGAAGGAGGAATATGAGGTTTTGAAAAAGGAATCCCATATCTAAGGTTGAATTATATTGTCCAAATCTGCCGATGCTGTGATTTCTTAATCCAATGTCGTGGAAATAAACCACCGGGGTTTTCCTTATCTCCTTACGGACGTTTCTGAAAAATGGTGTAACTCTCTCAATTGTAAATGTTTTTTCAGCATAGGAAAGATAGTTTTTTATGGTCTGAACAGACACCCCGATTATCTCGGAAACAGAGTTCAGATTTAACATGCCGCCAACCTGAGAGGCAAGGACCCTGAACATATCTCTGAAGGCATCCACCTTCTCGACTCTCAAAAGAAAGGAGATGTCTTTTTCTATGTAAGTCCGAAAAATCTCATCAATAATTGCCCTCTTTTCCTCAAGGGTCTCCTCAAGCACAACCCTTGGATAACCACCGAAGTTCATGTACTCCATGAAGAGAGTCATTGCCCGCTGTCTGTCTATCCGGAAGAAGCTGCTCAATTTGCCTTCGTATCTGTAGCCTGTCCTGTAATTTATAAACTCACGGAGTGACAGGGTATTGAGTTCAAAGAGTCTCTTTCTGCCAAGGAGGGATTCATGTATTTTTTCTTTAAGTTCCATGCTTCCAGAGCCTGAGACAATAAATTTATACGGCAGGTCCATATCGTA
>CAZXDE010000061.1:1847-9820 GCA_964639515.1 uncultured Thermodesulfovibrio sp. | reverse complement strand
TCCATCACTCCATCACTCCATCACTCCATCACTCCAATTCTCCAATTCTCCATCACTCCAATTCTCCAATTCTCCAATCTTCTTCCGGCGGGCATGCCTAAAATTTAATATACTCCTTCACGGCCCTTCCCATTTTATCAAACTTCACCCGTGCAATGAAATGATCTCCGGGGAGGAATGAATATGAGAGTTCACGCCAGGTTACAATGGTCTCGTCCCCTTCCCTTCTGATCCCGGGCATGGGAAATCTCGAAAAGTAGAGGAAGTTCTTTACAACCCGTAACTGCTTTGATTCCTTTACCTCGGGGGCTTTCTCTGAATAAATGAACTTGTCATTAACGCTGACCCTTTTTGTAAACAGGTCAACAGTTCCCACTTTATATACCTTTCCCGAATCCGTGACAAACCACCATCTCAAAAAGTCATTTGGCAGCGGAAAGAGATGGTAATGATATTCGTCCATGCGTGTTCTGAGAAAATCCTCGGCAAGTCCTTTGAGATAAAACCTGCCGGTCACATAAAGGGACATTAAAATCATCGTTGCCACAGCTATCAGCCGCCTCATATTATCTTTCTTCATGGTCAGTATCACACCCACCAGGAGAGCCCCCGTAATATAAGGATCAATGACAAAGAGGAGGTCCAGCGAGTACTTTGACCAGTCAAAGGGAGACAGTATCCTTATGGGATAGCGGTTGAAGAGGTCCAGTATGAGATGACTGCCGTAGCCTGCAAATGATATCACCGAAAAGTAAATAAATCCCTTTCTGAAGATTCCATGCATTAAAAACCCCATGAGCAGGGAAAACAGTACAAGACACCCTATGCCATGAGTAATCCCCCTGTGATACCTCAGGAAGACATCCGCTCCCCACAGGTATGTTATATAGTCAAGGTCCGGGGCATTAGCTGCAAATACAAGCGTTGCAAGGGCTCCCTTCCTTTTTGGAAAGCATTTGGACAGCAGCGTACCTGTGAGGATATGAGTTACAGGATCCATATTTACAGATAGTTTAATTCAGAAGGTGTAGAACTTGCAAACTTCTTTATTGAGACTATATAATTAATAGCACTAATTTCAGGTGGGGGTCTAATTGGAACTTTTCAGGCTCGGCATCTCTGATGCCATGGATTTATTAGCGGATGGTGCGATATCTTCAAGGGATATACTGGACTCTGTATTCAGCAGAATTGAAGCCGTTGATGACAGGGTAAGGGCTTTTCTCTCCTTAACAAGGGACAGGGCATATGACCGCATGGAAGACCTGAAGAGATCTGAAAAAAGAGGCCTTCTTTCCGGTATTCCACTCGCTATAAAAGACAATCTCTGTATAAAAGGGATTAAGACAACCTGCGCTTCAAAGATACTGGAGGGTTTTGTTCCTCCCTATGAAAGTTCCGTGACTGAGAGGCTTCTTAAGAGCGGCTACATCCTCATTGGTAAAACAAACCTTGACGAGTTTGCCATGGGCTCCTCCACTGAAAACTCAGGATATTTCGTTACGCATAATCCCTGGGACCTGGAGCGTGTTCCAGGCGGATCAAGCGGGGGGTCTGCTGCAGCAGTGGCGGCAGACGAGTGCCTGGGTGCCCTCGGCTCTGATACCGGTGGCTCCATAAGGCAGCCCGCTGCCTTCTGTGGAGTGGTAGGGTTCAAACCTACATATGGAAGGGTATCGCGCTACGGCCTTGTTGCCTTTGCATCGTCACTTGACCAGATCGGACCCATAACAAAGAACGTAAAGGACGCAGCACTCCTTCTGAATGTCATCTCCGGCCATGACCCGATGGACAGCACATCCGTACCTTTAGAGGTCCCTGACTTTACAGCAGGACTCGGCCATGAGATCAAGGGACTGAAAGTAGGGGTGCCAAAGGAATATTTTATAGAAGGTCTCGACCCCGAGGTAGAGCAGAGCATCAAGGATGCCATAGGAGTGCTTGAGCGGCTTGGGGCAGAGATTATTGAGGTATCACTACCACATACCGGGCATGCTGTTGCCACTTATTATATCCTTGCCACATCTGAGGCAAGCTCGAATCTTGCCCGTTTTGACGGTGTGAAGTATGGATTCAGGGCAGATGGTAAAGACCTGCTTGATATGTATATGGAGACAAGGGCTGAGGGATTCGGACCTGAAGTGAAGCGGAGGATAATGCTCGGCACTTACGCCCTCTCGGCCGGTTATTACGATGCCTATTATAAAAAAGCTCAGCAGGTGAGGACCCTGATAAAAACGGACTTCGAAGAGGCATTTAAGAAGGTTGATGTTATAGTAACCCCGACAACTCCTACCGCTGCTTTCAAAATTGGGGATAAGGTCTCGGACCCCTTGCAGATGTATCTCAGTGATATCTTTACCATATCCATTAATCTTGCCGGTGTGCCTGCAATATCCATCCCCTGCGGATATACCTCTGAAGGCCTGCCCGTCGGGTTTCAGGTTATCGGAAAACATTTTGATGAGGAGACTGTTTTAAGTGTTTCCTATGCCTATGAACAATCAACAGACCGGCATAAGAAGAGACCGGTACTTGCCACTTCGCCTTCGCAGTTCCGATAACCACGAAAATAAAAGAACAGCCCTGATAGGTTATAATATTTATAATGGAAAAAATGGAACAGGAAAGATTGGAAGAGGCGCTGGAACTCTTGTGGGTTCTTGAAGAAGAGGAAAAGGGTGGGCTCAAACGTCTCAAGGGTTGTTCCGATGATGAAGGTATAGATGAGACTGTTGCTGAATTGCAGAACAGTGAGCTCATCACCGTTGACGGGGAAAATGTGGGATTTACTCCCAAAGGCAGAGAGATTGCCCGGGGCGTGGTGCGGAGACACAGGCTTGCCGAGAGGCTTTTTGCGGATGTCTTTGAGATGAAAGAAGAATATATTCATGAAGATGCCTGCAGGATGGAACATATCCTTAGTAAGGAACTGACCGACAGCGTCTGCACCTTTCTTGGACACCCTCCGACATGTCCTCACGACAAGCCCATTCCAAGAGGGGAGTGTTGCAAGAAATACAGGGTGGATGTGGAACCTCTGGTTATGAGGCTTGCTGATTTTGAAGTGGGGCAAAGGGGCAGGATTGTCTATATCGTTCCTTCAAATCCATCACGTCTCAACAGGTTGAATTCCATAGGCATAAATGCCGGTTCCAAATTGAAACTCCTTCAGAAATGGCCCTCAGTAGTGGTTCAGGTTGATGAAACCACTGTTGCAATTGATATTGATATTGCTAAGGAGATATTTGTAAAGAAGATATCCTGATCGGCAATATTACCCTGAAGGTTGTCCCTTTATCCACCCTCTTTTTAACCTCTATTTTCCCTCCGTGTTTTTTAATTATCCTGTAACTTATTGGGAGCCCCAGTCCTGTCCCCCTGTCCTTTTTGGTTGTGAAGAAGGGTTCGAATATTTTCTGGGCTACATTGTCGGGGATGCCTGTGCCCGTGTCAGAGACCTCGGTCATCACTGAATTATCTATTTTTGCAGTCCTGATGCTGAGAGTGCCGCCATTCGGCATTGACTGAATGGCGTTGTTTATCAGGTTGAGGAAGACCTGCTTAAGCTGACTTGCATCTGCACTTATTTGGGGTATATGCGAAAAATCATCAACGATATTAATTTCGGAATCCCTGAGATTGAGAGAGATGAGATCGATTACCTCTTTAAGTAGCCTGTTTATATCAACCTTGCTTATTTTGAGGGGCCATTTCTTTGAAAACTCCAGTAACTGCCGGACTATATCTCTTGCCCTGAGTGATTCGGATTCTATTATTTCAAGATCACGCATGATACTCTCAATATCTTCTTCCTCCCTCATGAGTTCTGCATATCCGAGTATGCTTGTCAGGGGATTATTGATTTCGTGGGCAATATTGGCGGCAAGTTCGCCGATAGCGGCAAGTTTGGCCGCCTGTACAAGCTGTTCCTGTGTATCCTTGAGTTTCTGCATCTGGGTGTGCAGATCCCTGTATAACTGGGCGTTATCCATGGCAACCGAGAAATTATTTGCAATTACGCTGAGAAGCCTTATGTCTTCTTCAACAAACTCCGCCCCCTCTTTATTGATGGTCATCAGAAAACCTGTAAGTATTCCTTTTTGCTTCAGCCATATTATAGCCAGGTTACGGATATTGCCGGTTTCTCTCAGCAGGAGTTGTTTCGTTACATGATCTTCCGGGAGAATGATTATGGACCTCTTATTGCTTTTGAGATAAAGGCTGTTTATGAAAGAGGGCTCATACGACCAGTTTTCAACATCACTGTCGGCAAAGCCATAGGCAGGAAAAGCCGAGGCATACCTGTCTCTCTCCCTGTTATATAAAAACACAAGAACTTTTTCCGCCCTGATGATCTCGGCAACACCGAAGACCATCTCCCTTATGATATCCTGTTTATTGGTTACCATATGGAAGGAAAGTGTCAGTCTGTATAATCCGCTGAGCCTCATCATGTAGTTCATATTCCTCTCGTGACCTTCTTTCAGGGACAGACTCATCTCGTTGAATAGCCTGGCAAGATGTCCAAACTCGGTGGTCTCGGAAGAATCTATGGTATAACCGAGATTACCTGAAGCAACAGCTCTTGCGGCTTCAGAGAGTTCCCGTATAGGCTTGAGTATCTCGCTTGTAAGGTTAACCGCTATAATGCAGCCGATCAGCATTATACTTAAGAGACTTGCAAGGAGGATCTGTTTTATGCGTTCAACTTTACGCAAGGCCGTCCCGGACTTTTCCTTGAGTTTCTGATTAGTCATAAAAGCCATCTCACGCGTGTTCTGCAACAGCATTTCTCCTATCTCTGCCGTTGCCGTCTGCAATCTCTTTACCCGCTCGGGATTCGCTGTGGTAGTTATGAAGGCGCTGAGCGCTTCCTTGTATTTCTCGGTGAATTTCTTCAATTTGATGAGTTTCCCGGTAAGTACCGCGCTGTGGTGGCATCCCGTGCAACTGGTAATTGCCTTATCGAGGGAGTTGACGTTGTCGACGATTACATCCAGGTCCGGGCCAAAAGATGTCCCTATGGTGTAAAGGTTGGTCTGTACGGTCTGCAGGTTTATTACGAGATTTTGACGTATAATTTCGAGTTTGTGGAGGGTTATAACGCTCTTCAGGTCTTTTGTGACCTGAGATAATGCCATGATTGCTATCCCTCCGCTGAGGGCGAAAAGCAGAAAAATGAGTAAGAGATATTGCGTTACTTTTTTCCTCATCCATGGGCTCCGGCAGTTAAAAACCTGAAAAGATTTCCTTTCATCTGACCCTGTACTGGTAGGTTTCTATATCCTCTCCAAGTGTTTTAAGCATCTCATAAACGGGCTTGAAGTCTTCAACGGATGCCTCGATAAATCGCCTTGCCTGCAGTTTTGCGAGAATCCTCCGGCCCTCGTCGTTGCGGTCCATTGTCAGAAGCACTTCTTTTATCATCTTCTTGATATCCGCCGGAAGATCCTTTCTCAGGCACAATGTGCTTTCAGGCATAAGTGGCGATTTTGCAATGATCCTTAATTCACTTTTGATCGTCGGGTCCCTGGAGATGAGATTATTATAAATGGTATTTTTTACGCAGCCTATATCAGCCCTTCCATCAAGTACGGCATAGACGGAGGAGTCATGGCTTCCTGTAAAATAAAATTCCGAGAAGAAATCCTTCAGATTTTTTACCCCGTGAGCTCTGAAATAGGATATAGGGAAAAGATAGCCCGTCACTGTTGCCCTGTCCACAAAGGCCAACACCTTTCCTTTCATATCAGCTACAGTCTTTATCCCGCTGTCGTTTCTTACGATTATATAACCATAGGAGTAAGTCGAGCCGTCTAAATTTACAGGGCGTACCACCGGCTCTATATAGAGTTTTTCAATGGCCAGAGCGCCTGTCAGGTCCCCGAAGAAGGCACCGTCCAGGCCCCGCTGAACGAACCTGTCTATAATATCACCATAACGGCTGAGTATCGTCAGCCTGACCCTTATCCCTGTCTTTTCCGAAAGGTACCCGGCAAGGGGTCTATATCTCTCTATCTGTTTGAATATATTCTGCTCCGGGATAAGTCCTATCAGCAGTTCCCTGTCTTCTGCATGGGCACTGAGTGTTTGCGTGGACAGGATAAAACAGAGCAGTGCAGCTATGGCAATAAATCTCATCATTATTTTATCACCCTGTCTGATTCCGTTAATAGTTCCACAGGGATGTCAAGTCCCAGTTCTATGGCAAGTTTCATGTTAAAGGTAAGGGAGTTTTTTAAAAGATCCGTATTTTTAATGCTGTCAATGTCCCTGTTGTTTATGAACTGGATGAGGTTTCTTGCCAGTATGGCACCCTGCTTGCGGGGGTCGGTAGAAAGTGTGATGAGCGAATACTCCTCAAGCCCCTCCATGATTGAGACCAATGGAACGGATTTTTTCCTGAAGACCATAATGTAGTCCGGAAAATATTTATTTATAAGTGCACTGCTTGTAAGGAAGATGCTGTCATAGGATAAAAGCTTCAACTTTCCACCAATCTCCCGAGCCCTCTTTACAGGAATCTTTACAACATCAAGGGATAAAGTTTTGCATACATCTTTCACATCGTTATACTGAGTCTTGGTGCTGGGTTCAGAGTCTGAGTATAATACCCCTATTTTTTTAATATCCCCGGTCTTCCTCAGATACCTGATGATGCTTGATACAGGGACCTTGTAACCAACGCCTCTTATGTTTTTTCCTTTTATTCCTGACTCTTCAGGCTCATATACTGCAGCATAGATAATTGGAATAGAGGAAGACTCATATAGCGCAGCACGGGCAGCTCCGGAACCATAAACGATTATGAGGGAGGCGTCATAGGCTATTACCTTTCTTACGGCATTACTCCAGGCAAGTGCATCAGGGTTGGGTCTTTGTATAATAAACCGGACCTTTTGGGCATATCCCTTCTCAAACAGTTCCCTGACGAGTTCCTCGTGTATTTCCCGGTAAAAGGGCAGGTCGCCCGAGAAGACCACACCTGCAATAATCTTCTCCTTTGTGGCGGCATGGAGAGTGCCTGCAAGGATTGAGAGAAGGATGAGGATTGATGGAATCAGCCGTTTTATTTTACCACCTCTTCGTCAGAATCATGATTGCCTGGTAGAATTTACCATCGTTATAGTCGTCTATCCTGTCATTATAGTCTCTGAGACCCAGCATTGTCTCAATACCAAAGCCGTTGATTATTGCATAGCTGCTCCTGATGGAGAGAGCGGTCTCTGTTACCTTGAGCATGGAGAATGAGGCAATATTTTCAGACAGTGGATTACTGGTCCGGAATTTCCCCTTTGAATGTGTTTGTCCCATGTCGGCGGAAATATCCGTCCTGTCGTTGATACGGTGAGTGATACCGATAGAGTATGATGTTGACTCGTCACTATAAGGCACACCGTTTTCTATAACGGCATCACCGGGGGTGGAAGAGCCGTCGCCTGCAAATGTGGAATACATCAGTGTTTGTCTCAGATTATTCCTGTAGTATCCGCATCCCAGGGTAACGGATGTCTTCTCTACCGGGGTGAGCATGATGAAGCCGAGTATATTGTTGGTGGTATTATTCCTTTGTCCAGCCTCCAAAGGGATATCCGTGGCATTGTCGATGAACCTGAGGTTGTCCCTCATGTCCTTTTTAAGGTTATAGGTCAGAACGGTCAGGACCCCGGGAAAAGGAGAGTAACTTGTATAAAAATTGAGTTCATGGGACAGGTCCGGCTCCGTGTTATAGACCGGATTCCTAAAGTCGCTATATTTATAGCGGGTCCTGAACTTTACCCCCTTCAATAATGTCCCGTAGACTTTAAGGGTAAGGGTATTAACCGTTGTATTCCTGTTAACCAGCAACCACTCCTCTGTATCGGAGCGGTCTTTCCTGCTGACGGAGTAGCTGCCTGTAAGATTAATACCCCTTAAGGGCCGTGCCCTGACATCCAGGGAGACCTCCCTGCGCCTGACATCCAGGGGGG
>CAZXDE010000061.1:0-1747 GCA_964639515.1 uncultured Thermodesulfovibrio sp. | reverse complement strand
GTTTCCGGTATCCGGTTGTGTGGATACACGTCCTCAGGTCTGAGACCGGTTGCAGGGTAGAGGTCTGCAAGAACTGTATTTCCCCTGGGAACAAACTTTTTCTCTCCGTGGGAATACTCAATCTCTACAGGTCCAA
This sequence comes from uncultured Thermodesulfovibrio sp., assembly GCA_964639515.1. Lineage (GTDB taxonomy): Bacteria > Nitrospirota > Thermodesulfovibrionia > Thermodesulfovibrionales > JdFR-85 > BMS3Bbin07. The sequence continues at coordinate 1,611 of CAZXDE010000061.1, read as the reverse complement.
AATGACCATTGGAGCCTATGGTCAACTCTTCCGTCCTGAAATCGATTTGCCTGCCCTGAGACGTCACGGTCATGTCATTAAAAGTCCCGATGAGAAACCTCTGTTGAATTTCGCCTTTTTTATCATATCTGAAATATCCGGTATAGAGATGCACAGGATAGTCGGGAGATTTAAGTCTCAGGAAAAAGTCACTTATCATAATATCCGCCTGATACTTTCCTTCTATATTTCTATCGTCATATTTTCTCTTGACTTCATCAGGATTGAGATCAGGGAATCTGTAGTGGTCAAGATTATGCAGGAGTTCCCTCATGATCAGCCTTGAAAGCATAACCTCCTTGTATGCATAGCCTGTATCGAGGTACAGGTCGTCTTTTTCATAAGTGGAAAAATCGAGGTAGAATCTGTGGGGCAGGTGGTAAACCTCAATCCCTGCCTTGAGTGCAGGTGATTTGATCCCTGACTGGTATTCTATCGCCCTTTGAGAGCCGCTGAGGCTGGACCAGTTATAACCGATCCCAAGAGAATATCGGGGGCTGTATGTCTGGTCCGGATCTTCTTCGGCCCTGACAGGAGGGGCCGGGATGAGTATGGTCATGATGACAAAGGTTAGAAAAACATAGAGATAACGGGTGATATCCCGATAAAGGCATCCCCCCCCTGTTACATCCGAGTTCCTTATTACCGGATGGACATTCATCATTGGATGAATCTTCCCTTGCCTCCCGGTGACGGGATATCAGTGCCATGTATCTGACTATGACAGTTGGTGCATCTGGTAAAGAAAAAACCTTTCATTGCAATGGTTTTAGGCTCACCTGTGGCAGTGTTTATTCTGTGGCTCTGATGGCACTGCAGACACAGAAACGGCTCCCTCACGACAAGGAGGTTATTATTTGGAGAACCGTGAGGAGTGTGGCAATTGAGGCAGTCCTCAGTCAGGTCGGCATGTTCGTAAAGGAAAGGTCCTTCTTTTTCCCCATGGCAGCGTGTGCAGACCTCCCTGACAGTAGCCTTCCTCAGGAGTTTCCCTGATGTTGTGCCGTGCGGATTATGACAGTCCGTACAGTAGACTTTTCCCTCAGGTACAGGATGATGGCTTGGCATATTAAAATAGGCCTTTATGTCCTGATGGCATTTAAAACACATGGCGGCTGTATCCTTTGGTTTCACCTTCAGGTCAGGGCCTTCATGTATCCTGTGGCAGTCTGAACAGGAAACGTCGTTTACTGCGTGAATACCGGCATTCCATTCATGGAGGTTGAAGGTGGCATTACCCGTATGGCATTTAAGGCAGATAAGGCTTTTTGCAATTGCCGGAAGTTTATTAATATCGAGCAGGGTCTTGTAATTACATTCCGTCCCGAGCCCCTTTTTATTGTTCTCCTCAACGAGTTCCCGGGTTATGCCCTTGATTGCCAGACTTCCGGGACCATGACATGATTCGCAATCAACAAGGGGCAGTCCTGAGTCTCTCCTGAGCTGTGCCCCCATTGTGCTTGCATCAAAAGCGGCCTTGATTTCATCATGGGAATGACAGGCGGACAGACAGGTCTCTGTTCCCACATATTCTGCATCAAGGCGTCCGGCTATCATTTTTTCGTATTCGTT
>CAZXDE010000060.1:7984-9926 GCA_964639515.1 uncultured Thermodesulfovibrio sp. | reverse complement strand
GGACAAGCCGGAATGACAGAAAACAGCAAGTATTCGACTTTATACACAGACACTATTTAATCAAATTATGATTCGAGCACTGGTTTTGCATGAGGTCGGCATAAAATTACTCTATCATCATTTCCTTATTTAAAACAAAAATGTAAGAAAATGTCAAGAAAGGAGAGTGGGAAACAATACAGTGTTGCATATATGCATGGTTTTTGGGTTATAATATGCCGTTATGTCATTACTCGCAGATTTCTTAGATGAGCCCAAGATAGCCTACTTCTCAATGGAGATAGGTCTTCGCAAGGAGATTCCTACTTACAGTGGTGGCCTGGGTGTGCTTGCAGGCGACACCATCAAGTCTTCTGCGGACCTCAAACTGCCCCTGATTGCAGTAACCCTGTTGAGCAGGAAAGGTTTTTTTGAGCAGGATATTACGCCGGAGGGCAGACAGGTTGAGTCCCCCTCGGAGTGGGAGCCATCCGACTTAATGAAGCTGCTGCCGGAAAAGGTGACGGTTGAGATTGAAGGCAGAGAGGTTTTTGTCAGGGCCTGGCTCTATATAGTAGAGAGTATAGTCGGCGGCAGGGTACCCGTCCTCTTTCTTGATACGGATATGGAGGAGAACAGCCCTGAGGACAGGACAATAACGGATTATCTCTATGGGGGCGACCGTTTATACAGGTTAAAGCAGGAGATAGTCCTTGGTATAGGCGGGGTCAGGATACTTGGTGCCCTTGGTTTTGAGATAAAGAAATACCACATGAATGAAGGACACGCTGCCTTTCTTACCCTCGAACTTCTCAAACGTCACAGGAGGAGCATTGAGGAGGTCTGGGATGAAAAGCTGATCTGGGATACGGAGAAGGTAAGGAGTATGTGTGTTTTTACTACACACACCCCGATAGAGGCCGGACATGACAGGTTTTCTTTTGACCTGGTGGAAAAGTGTCTTGGTGACTTTATCCCCCTTGACGTACTCAGGGAGCTTGGCGGAGAGGAAGAAAACCTCAATATGACCATCCTTGCCCTTAATCTCAGTGATTATGTAAACGGTGTTGCAAAAAAGCACCGGGATGTCTCGCGGGTCATGTTTCCCGGATACGAGATACACGCCATCACGAACGGTGTCCATTCCTTTACCTGGACATCGGACAGTTTTAAGAGACTGTTTGACGGCTATTTCCCCGGCTGGGCCAATGAGCCGGAGCTGCTTGTGCGTGTTGAAAAGATCCCGCATGAAGAGATATGGCAGTCCCATATGGATGCTAAAAAGAGTTTGATAGATTATGTTAATGAGACAACAGGGACGGGTATGGATTATGATACCCTGACTATCGGTTTTGCAAGAAGGGCAACTGCTTACAAAAGGGGGGACCTGCTTTTCAGGGATGTTGAAAGACTGAAAAAGATAGCCGGCGGGAAGGTACAGATCGTTTATGCCGGCAAGGCCCACCCACAGGATGAACCGGGAAAGAAGACGATAGAGAGGATATTTTCCTACATCGGGCAACTTCGGAACGATATAAAGATTACCTATCTGAAAAACTATAACATGGATATTGCACTGAGGATGGTATCAGGAGTGGATGTATGGCTTAATACCCCCTTAAGACCGCTGGAGGCATCCGGAACGAGCGGCATGAAGGCTGCTCATAACGGAGTGTTGAATTTCAGTGTCCTTGATGGCTGGTGGATTGAAGGATACATTGAGGGATATACAGGCTGGTCCATAGGGGCAGCACCCTCGGAGTTGATTCCTGATGAGAACGCAGCAGACAGAAGGGACTCGGAGGACCTTTACAAGAAGCTTGAACACGAAATTATTCCTCTATACTATAACGACCGTGACGGCTGGATACGGATGATGCAGCATGCCGTAGGAAAGATTGCATACTATTTCAATACTCACCGGATGATGCGCCGTTATGTTACAGAGGGGTATCTTTAGCGG
>CAZXDE010000060.1:4098-7884 GCA_964639515.1 uncultured Thermodesulfovibrio sp. | reverse complement strand
CTTGTTCTCTCTTACACGGCATATAAATTATTTCTTATCCCTCCCCCTGTGGTAGAGGGGATAGATGCATTCAAGCTCCTGCCAGCCGACAAAACCATAACGATTCACGGTAAAAACCTGAAATCCATTGAGGTTACTGTTACGCAGGATCTGAAATCCGTGGAATTACTACGGGATGAGCCCGCAGGTATGGAGAAGACTTATATATTGCAGATAAAACCAAAGACCCTGGGACTCAGGGACGGCCCTGCAGTTGTTACAGTACAGGCAAAGTCGGGGATTTTAAAGAAAGTAGACTATAAGATAGATGCAGTGATTGATACAGTGGCTCCAAAACTCCGGGTAGTGGATGCACCCTCAATAGTTTACCCGGGCATGGGTACGGTTGCACTGCTCAGGGCAGAGGGGGCTGATTCCGTATTCGTAAGGATTGATGACGGAGAGCCATTCAAGGCATATAAAACTCCTCCCGGGTCAGACAGTGATTATGTTGTTTTCTTCCCTGTTCCTTTCGATATAAAAAACAAGGCGATCTTTTATGCTGTAGCTCGGGACCATGCCGGTAATCAGACCACAAGGACCCTGCCCACGAAGGTGAGAAAGAAGACCTTCAGGCAGTCGTCTATCAGAATAAGTGATGATTTTATAAAGCGTGTGGTTTATCCATTGTTTAATGAAACCGATCTCCCCCCCGACCCGGTCAGTGCCTTCCTCAAGGTCAACGAGGAATGGAGAGACAGGGATGTTAAAAGGCTGGGCGCAATAGGCCGGAAATCCGAACCCCGGATGCTCTGGAAGGGGCGTTTTCTGCAGCTGAAGAACAGTAAGGTTATGGCTGCATATGGAGACAGGAGGGTGTACCTGTATAAGGGAAAACCTATCAGCCGGAGCGTACATCTTGGATATGACCTTGCCTCGGTCGCGAATGCCCCGGTTGGGGCAGCAAATTCAGGTATTGTGAAATTTGCAGGTAATCTTGGCATATATGGAAACGCCGTGATAATAGATCACGGCCTCGGGTTGATGAGTCTGTATGGACATCTATCTGAAATTCTGGTAAAAGACGGACAATCGGTCAAAAAGGGAGAGTTGATAGCAAAGACGGGATCAAGCGGTCTTGCAGGTGGAGACCACCTCCACTTCGGAATCCTGGTCCAGGGAATCGAGGTCTCTCCCTTATACTGGTGGGATTCCCGGTGGATAAAGGCCAATGTTGGTTTTATCGGTTCTATGGTCTCAAAAGGCCTCAGGAAAAACCGGTAAAACAGGTGCATGAGCAATAATATTCCTTTCAGAAAGAGCAAAAAAGGGATAGTCCTGAATATCCGTGTTGAGCCCCGTTCCTCAAGGGCCGGGGTAGTCGGTCTGTTGGGTGATGCCCTTAAGGTAAAGCTCACATCAGCCCCTGTGGACGGAGCTGCCAACAAACAGCTTATAGAATTGCTTTCAAAGTTTTTCAGCATTAAAAAGGGTGCCATTCATATCCTCAGGGGAGAGACCTCCAAAAACAAGGTTGTCGAGATAGAGGGGCTTGAGGATATGCCCTTCTGTAATCCAGAGATGTGTAATCCAGAGTAATGATTGAGATAGAGAGTCTTCCCTTAAAGGAACCGCCCGTAAGATACCTGCTGAGGTATTTGAAGGAAGAGCCGTTTTCCCCCTTTGAGTCCGCCGTTGTTATGCCGACAACAAGGTCTATCAGGCACCTCATCCATTTAATAACCAAAGATTCTTCAGTCCCTGTTGCCCTGCCGTATTGCTTTGAGATGAAGGAGTTTGCCCTCAGGTGTCTTGACTCAGGCGGCTCAGGGGTTGTTCCGGATGAACTGAGGCTCCTTTATCTGCAGGAGGCGGTCAGAGGGCTTGATACAGAGAACCTCCTGAGGCTCTTTGGAAGGGAGCATGCGAGGTATTATGAAGACTTCATGAGGTTTGCCTCGGTCGGCAGGAGGCTGATGAGATTCTATGAAGAGGTCTTTGCCGAGGGGGTCGGGTTTGAAGACCTCAGGATGAATGCCCTGTACACGGATTACGAAAAAGATGTGATGATACTTGAGGAGATTGCATCCATTTACAGGGATATATTAAAGCGAAACCGCCTCATTGACCTGATGTTTCTTAAGGGAGATTTCCTCTCTTCAGGGATGTCACTGTTCTATAGCCCCACCTTCTTAAAAAGGTTCAAAAAGATTTATATCCTCAGTGTCGGGAGACTCAGCAGTTTTGAATTGAGACTCTTGGAAAAGGCCTCGGATGTGGTGGATATAAAGGTGCTTCTCCATTATGAAGGTGTTGCGGATAGCGAGATCAACAGGATATCCCGGACCCTTGACAGTGAGGCCTCTTTGCCTCCTGAGATACCCGCAGCCCCCTATCCGGCCTTTATTGAGGTTGAGGAGTTTTCACTTCCCGAGGAGCAGGCAGGCTTTATAATGGACTCGATCAGGAAGTCAATCGGGATGGGGATAAGCCCTGAGGAGACTGTTGTAGTCCTTCCCGACGATGGATTAAAAAGAACCCTTTATGCCTTTGACAGAGACGGCATACTAAACTTTGCAATGGGCTTTGAGATGAGGGATACGGTCTTCTGCTCATTTCTTAAGTCCCTGGAGGCAATGCTCACCTCACGTGATGAGGGGGGCACTTATGACACAAGGGCTGCCTTGAACTGCCTGAGCCATCCCTTTATAAAAGGTCTTGCAGGTGAGGGCTATGAGCTCTTTGTAAGGGATGTAAAGAGGAGGAACAGGCTCTTTGTTGATGCGGAGGAGTTATGTATGACAGGGGAACTTAAAGAGGTCTGGCAGGAGATTGAAGGGATATTCAGCAGGAAGACAGGGTTTAAAGAGTTCTGCAGCCGTATCAGGGGGTTTATGAGATGGATAATGGAGAGGAATTCCTCATTGATTGAAAGGCTCCGGGTGAGTCCCGAGTTTGTGGGGGCGCGCAAGGTCTTTTTTGAGAGATTGATCATGCTTGGCATGCTTCCATATGAGGTCTTCTGGCCCAAGGGGTCTCCTTTGGGGCATCTCATCTATCTGAACGAATACCTGAAAGGTATCACCTATCCGCATACGTGGGGTGGACCTGTTACAGTGATGGGCATGCTTGAGACGAGGGCACTGGGGTTCAAGGCTGTTATTATCCCTGATATGAACGAGGAATTCATGCCCCCGGCAAGTGAAAAGGACATGTTCCTGAATACAGAGATAAGAAAGCGGGTAGGACTGCCGACCTTTCTTGACAGGGAGGCGCTGAGCAGGACGTATTTTAACGGGCTCCTGAAGAAGGCAAGGGCGGTCTTTTTAAGTTATGCCGGCTCCGTGGGGAGGAGGCCAAGGAGCAGGTTTATTGAAGAGATAGCAATACAGCGCGGAGGGGGGCAATTCGAGACAACCCGATCACACAGTGCCGGGAAAGTGGCTCCTTCATTGCCGACTGTCTCTATCCAGGCAAAGTCTTTTGTTCCGGTAAAGGACAGCCATGTACTGAGGTTGATTGAGACGATGGAGCTGACCCCCACGTCTCTCAAGACATACAGGGAGTGTAAGTTCAGGTTTTATCTGAAATACATAAGGAAGCTCAGAGAGAAGGAGGAGATATCAGAGGAGTTACAGAGGGTTGATATCGGTAATATCTTCCATAGTGCGATAAGGAATGTCTACAGTAAACTATTCAGAAGTCAGAAGTCAGAAGTCAGAAGTCAGAAGTCAGAAACCAGAAGTCTGAAGCCAGAAGTCAGAAGTCTGAAGCCAGAAGTCAGAAGTCTGAAGCCAGAAGTCAGAA
>CAZXDE010000060.1:2308-3998 GCA_964639515.1 uncultured Thermodesulfovibrio sp. | reverse complement strand
CCAGAAGTCAGAAGTCTGAAGCCAGAAGTCAGAAGTCTGAAGCCAGAAGTCAGAAGTCTGAAGCCAGAAGTCAGAAACCAGGCTGGTCTCTTTAGCCCCCAACCATCTGATTCCCCTGCCATTTTCTGCGAGAAATTGACAAGAGAGCTGAAAAGCGAGATACTCAGAGAGGCAGCAAGTTACGATATATTCAGAAAGAGCCCCCATGCAAGGCTTGAGCTTGATGTATTTATTGAGAAGCTGAGGGATTTTGTGGACTCTGAGAAGGGGGTATTTGAAGCAGGATGGATGCCGGCGTATCTTGAGTTTCCTGTTTCCATGAAATTGAAAGGGATGAGGTTCAGGGGAAAGATAGACAGGGTTGATATCTTTCAGGGCCCTGCTGAGTCCGTGCGTTCCAGAGGTGTTATTATTGATTACAAGCTCTCGGATATAAACGTCAGGGGCAGGACGGTCCTGGATGAAAATTTTAAGGACTTTCAGCTTCCCCTCTACCGCCTTATGTTCAGGGAGACGATTAAAGGAATAGACGTGGAGAGCCTTGCATACTATGACCTGAAAAGGAGCTTTCGGCTCTGGAAGGTCTTTGAAGACCTGACGGACGGGGATTTTGCAGGACATATCGAGGGGATTGTGATGGAATTGAGAGACAGGGAGCAGGGGTTTGAGAAGACGGCTCAGGAAAAGAACTGTAAATACTGCTCCTATACGGATATATGCCGGTGAATATGGATACAGGCGCACTCGATATACTCTCCCCGGACAAGAGCATAGCCCTCAAGGCATCTGCCGGAAGCGGCAAGACCTTCAACCTGAGCCTCAGGGTGGTGAACCTGCTTTTAGAGGGTGTCGAGCCTGACAGGATACTCTGCCTTACCTTTACAAACAAGGCAACCAATGAGATGTATGAGCGGATAATCAAAACCCTCACATATCTTGCACATGAGCTTCCGGAGGATAGTGGACAGGGGGCCCTGCAGGCACCAAGGGAAGAAGCTCTCCTGCTTGCAGAGTACCGGATGCTGCGGGGAGCGGGTAAAGACCGTGCCGGAGCCCTGAGGTATATAAGTAAAAAAGCTGAGAGTGTATATGAAAAGACCGTCAGGGAGATTTCACGGCTGAGGGTTTCTACGATAGACGGCTTTTTTAACTCCGTTCTCAGGCTCTTCCCCTTTGAGGCGGGGGTATTGCCGGACTTCAGGATAATTACGGAGTCTGAAGAAGACGCGATTTACAGAAGGGCCTATGATGAATTTATTGCAGGGATTCATTCCGATGATTCCATGAGGCAGCTCCTTAAAAACCTCGTGCTGCTGAGCGGCTCTGCCGAACTTTCACCCTTCAGGGTCCTTGATGGTTACTTCAGGGAAATGCTTTCAATAAGGACGGAGATCGAGGGGCAGGGGGCAGGGGGCAGAAGTCAGAAGGTAGAAGGCAGAGGGCAGAGGGCAGAAGTCAGAGGGTTGCTTGGGGAGTTTGACGTGTTACGGGACCTTGAGAAGAAGGTGAGGGGGGAGGCAGTGTCTCTTGCCGCAAGAATGAGGATTCTCTACCCGGAGCTGGGCCGGATGGCGATTGCGGAACTTAAAAAATATGAAGAATCGTCTGTAAAAGACCTGACTGGCCTTACGAGCATTGCAAAGGAGCAGTACACGGATTACAGGTATTTTTCCTCCCTTGAGTATTTGCC
>CAZXDE010000060.1:0-2208 GCA_964639515.1 uncultured Thermodesulfovibrio sp. | reverse complement strand
TTGCAAAGGAGCAGTACACGGATTACAGGTATTTTTCCTCCCTTGAGTATTTGCCGGAGATACAGGATTCCTTTGATCTGCTTAAGGAGGAGATGAGGGATTATTTCAGGTATAAAAACCGTATATTTCAGCGCATAACCCTTTATCTCTTTATGAGGTTTCTCCAATACCCGGACAGGACAAAGCAGCGCCTCAATGCCCTGAGTTTCAATGATGTCACGAGGATATGTTACAACCTCCTTATCGGTAATGCCCTGATAGATAAAAATCCCGATTATTTTTACTTCCGCCTTGACAGCCGGATAGAGCATCTCCTGATCGATGAGTTTCAGGATACAAGTATTACTCAGTGGAAGATTTTAAAACCCATTGCAGATGAACTGACCTCGGGAATGGGACAGAAGGAGAGGGCAGGGTCTTTTTTCTATGTTGGTGACCCAAAACAGTCTATCTACAGGTTCAGGGGTGGTGAGAGCAGGCTCTTTGATGCCGTGCTTTCCCATTATCCTGAAAAGCTGAAGGCCCGGAGCCTCAGGAGAAACTTCCGTAGCGGCAGGGTTATCGTGGATTTTGTCAACAGGGTTTTTTACGATATCTCATCACACTACGGATACGAGTATCAGGAGCAGGAGTCCACAGTCGAGCGGGAAGGATACGTTGACGTGAGGTTTATCACAAGGGAAAAGGGAGCTGGTTCAGACATGGCTTGTTTCACGGACCTGAAGATGCAGACAGTGCTCTCTTTTGTGGAGACTCTTCTCAACAGGGGTATTCTTCCGGGCGATATAGCCATACTCTGTCAGAAAAACAGGACCTGCGAGGAGTATGCCGGGTTTTTAAGGGACCGGGGATACGATGTGCTGACAGAGTCCTCCGAGGGTCTTTTAGAGCAGCCTTCAGTCAGGGCGGTAATGAACCTGTTGAGATGGCTTTCAGACCCTCAGCAGGCAGTCTATCTCTTCGGGTTCCTCTTTACGGTTGAAGGTCTCCTTGACGAGGAAGGTGTCAGGCGGTTTTTTTATAAAGGCCCGTCCCGGGGTAATGTCTCTGCAATATCCCCTGCCCTTTCAGAGAAACTTTTCAGGCTGCAAAGTCTCTCGGGTCTAATCCCTGTTTACAGGCTTGTAGAGAGGATTATCGAGGAGTTTGACCTGCACAGGGCCTTTAATTACGACCCCAACCTCCTCTATATTGCAGGTATGGCTACCTCAGGGGAGATTTCAGACCCGTTAGGCATTGAGGATTTTATAGCCTTTATGAACAACCGTTCCTCCACAAAGGCCCTTATTCCTTCAGGTGTCTCAGAGAAGTCCGTGCGGCTCATGACCGTTCATAAGGCAAAGGGGCTTGAGTTTCCGTACGTCATCCTGCCTGAACTGGATATCAGGATGACGTTTGATGCCAGGAAGACACCGATCATAATCGATCATAACGAAGATCTGACGGTAAAGGGGCTGTACCTGAGCGAGAACAAAAATATTGCCTCCCTTGTCCCTGAGCTTAATGACGTACGGGTTCGGGAGGAGGCGAGGGTCATGACGGACCGTCTGAATTATCTTTATGTCGCACTGACAAGGGCAAAGGCCGGACTTATGGTGGTTGCGGAGAAGTCGGAAATTGCAGACACCCGGCAGTTGTCTGATATTCTTTGCAGGGTTTTGGAGACAGGGGGGCAGGATGCGGTCAGTATGTACCAGTCCGGATCTCTCCCTGATGAAGAGAAAGGGTTGAAGTCGACAACGACTGACAAAGATAATACCCCCTCCTCCGGATCCGCCTCCTTTGCCGGGTTGGAAGTCTCCCTGAAAGATATGCTCCAGGGACTTCCTTCGCGCATTGAGGCCCCCTCTCTGGATGATGAGGGGGATATAGAGAACCCTGATGAATACAGGGACAGGCTTTTCGGAGAGGCATTCCATTATGCTGTGGAGATGTTGGGGGATTTTTCTGCAGATTCAATACCGGAAGCGATTGACAGGGTCAGGCAGAGATATGTGTCGCTGGATGAGGGTGCAATAATGTCCATTAAAAGGCGGCTGTCAAGACTTGTTGATAACAGCGGTTTCCTTGACCTCGTACGCGGGCAGGCCCGATTGCCGGAGGTCCCTTTTGCAAAGAGTGACTCCCTGTTCAGGGTTGACTTACTTGTCTTTGATGGTGAGATAATAAGGGTTATGGATTTTAAGACAGGTCATGACAGCTCACTTC
>CAZXDE010000059.1:0-10565 GCA_964639515.1 uncultured Thermodesulfovibrio sp. | reverse complement strand
TTTTTAAAACAGATATCCCTCCAGAGCTCGGGAGAACTGAGGGCCACCCTTGTGGTATCCTTAAAGCCCTTACCCGCATAATAAATATACTCCGGATTAACATCGCTTACCGTATTAACAAGGGCATAGGCGATGAGATGGGGAAGATGACTGACGAGGGCAAAGACCAGGTCATGCTCTTCAGGAGAGAGGAAACAGACCTCGGCCCCGATTGCAGTCCAGAGTTCCGTAACCTTCCTGACTGCCTCTTCAGGTGTATGCTCCGTAGGGGTTATAATACATTTCGCACCGGCAAAGAGGTCCTCAGTGGCGGCATCAATACCCGAACGGTCAGAGCCTGCAATAGGATGTCCGCCTACAAATGTGACACCATCGGGCATCAGCCCTTCCATCTCCCTTGCGAGTCTCCCCTTAACACTCCCCACATCTGTAACGATAGCCCCTTTTTTTAGAAAAGGTCCTGCCTCTTCTATCACTGCCTTAAAACAGCCGACAGGGGTGGCAAGCACCACAAGGTCCGCCCCCTCCACTATCTCGGAATGCCTGAGGCTGTAAGAGTCGATTACACCCTGCTGTATTGCCTTTTTAAGGTGGCTCTCCTTGCGGCCCGACCCCTTGATCTCGACAGCAACACCATATTTTTTGAGGGCAAGGGCAAGGGAGGAGCCCATAAGCCCGACCCCTATGATTGCAACCTTGTTGAATTTGATCATTTCTGTATCCTCAGACTTCCCTGCCCATGGCCCCGGCAATAAGCCCTATTTCATCCATCAACTGTTTGAACACCTCCGGTCTGAGTGATTGCTCACCATCAGAGAGGGCCTCCTCCGGATTGGTATGCACCTCTATTACAAGGCCGTCAGCTCCGGCTGCTACAGCAGCCCGAGCCATTGGGATAACAAGTCCCCACTTACCCACACCATGGCTCGGATCAACCATCACCGGCAGGTGCGTAAGATGCTTCAGCACCGGGATTGCTGAAAGGTCAAGGGTGTTTCTGGTTGCTGTCTCAAAGGTTCGGATACCCCTCTCACAGAGAATAACATCAAGATTACCCCTGGACATTATATACTCTGCAGCCATCAGCCATTCCTTTATTGTGGCTGAAAGACCCCGTTTAAGAAGCACGGGCTTCTTCATCTCTCCAACCTCTAAAAGGAGTCTGAAGTTCTGCATATTCCTGGCCCCGATCTGGATAATATCAGAGTACTTCGCCACTACCTCTATATCCCTCGGGTCCATAAGCTCTGTAACCACCGGCAGCCCCGTAGTTTCCCTGGCCGCGGCAAGTATCTGGAGACCCTCTTCACCAAGGCCCTGGAATGTATAGGGAGAGGTCCTTGGTTTAAATGCACCACCACGTATAAAGGTAGCGCCAGCTTCCTTTACCTTTTTGGCTATATTGACAAAGATGGTCTTGTTCTCTACTGCACAGGGCCCGGCCATAACATGAATTCTCTTGCCGCCGATAACATTCCCCTTAATATCAATAAGGGTATCTTCCTTTTTGAAATCCCTGCTTGCAAGCTTGTAGGGCTTAAGAATCCTCATTACAGTCTCAACACAGTCAATTGCCCTTATTGCATTCTCTTCATCCTCTGAGACCTTTGACGTATCGCCGATTACGCCGATAATCGTCCTCTCCGTACCACTTGATATATTGGCCTTAAGCCCTTTCCCGGCAAGCTTCTTGATAATATGCCTTATATCTTCTTCTGTTGCAGAAGGGGTCAACACTATAATGTCCATATGATCCTCCTTTTCGTTTTCCGATATCAAAATTAATCCTGAAAAAACAGAAAATATATTTACACCGCAATCCTCACGAAATCAATATCTTACCGATTACAGCCCCAAGGGCTTCAACAAGCAACCTGTTTTCTTCGGGAAGACCTACTGTAATCCGTACTGCAGCAGCGCCTATGGGCCGGATGATTACCCCCCTCTTCAACAGGTGATTATAAAGCTCTACAGGACGGTCAAATCCCACATATATAAAATTTGCCTCTGTGTCAACGAAATCCAGACCCAGCCTTCGGAACTCCTTATACAAATATGCCTTACCCTCCTCATTCAGGGCAATTGACCTCTCTACGTGTCCGGAATCTCCTACAGAGGCAACAGCGGCAGCCTGGGCAACGCTACTGGTATTAAAAGGCTCCCGCACCTTGTTCATCTCTCCTACGATCTCCTCCCGGGAAATACCGTATCCTATTCTAAGCCCCGCAAGGCCGTAAACCTTTGAAAACGTCCTGAGTATCAGGATATCCCGGCCTGCCTTCAGGTACTTCATGGCATCAGGGTACCTGCCGTCACGTACATACTCCCTGTAAGCCTCATCAACAATCACCAGGACACCGTCGGGCACCCTCTGCATAAACTCATCAAACTCATCGGTATAATTTATTGTACCCGTCGGGTTATTCGGGTTTGCAACAAAGATAATCCTTGTCCTCTCCGTAATCTCCCCTGCCATGGCATACAGGTCATGCCTCCACTCTTTCAGCGGCACCTGCACGGCCTTTGCACCAACCGACTGGGCAGCCATGGGATAAACCACAAACGACGGCACACCCATTATTGCCTCATCTCCGGCAGTCATGAATGTTCTGACCGCAATATCTATGAGTTCATTTGAACCATTGCCGATGATAAGCCCTTCCGGCCTTACAGCCAACTTTTCCGACAACGCATTCTTAAGGTAAAACCCACTGCCGTCAGGATAGCGGTTAAGTCTGCCGATCACTTTATATACGGCCTCTACAGCCTTTGGAGACGGACCTAACGGGTTCTCATTGGATGCAAGTTTAACTGCATCCCCTATTCCGAGTTCCCGCTGAAGTTCCTCTACCGGTTTTCCCGGCACATAGGGCTTGATCGACTGTATATACTCAGGAGGTCTGATCATGCCTGGATATTAATATCATTTCTGTCAGTGCGCGGATAAGAACCGAGGACCTTCAGAAAGATGCAATCCTTCTCTACCTCTTTAAGGGCCTTTTTTACCTTCTTGTCCTGGACATGACCATCCATATCAATAAAGAATATATACTCCCAGGCCTTTCTCTTTGATGGACGGGACTCTATCTTCGTTAGATTTATCCCGGCCTTTTTAAATGGGGTAAGCACCTCATAGAGGGCCCCCGGCTTGTCCTTGATTGATAACATTACAGAGGTCTTGTCTTTTCCTGTGGGCGGTGGAAACTCTTTTGATACAACAAGAAACCTGGTATAATTATCCTTATTGTCCTCAATATGTCTCTCGACAAACCTCAGGTCATATATCTTTGCAGCCAGTTCACTGGCAATAGCCGCACCGTCTTCATCCCCTGAGGCCAGCTCAGCAGCCTTTGCAGTGCTTGTTGCATCAATAATGGTAACACTCGGAAGGTTCCTCTCTATCCATCGTCTGCACTGCGCTATGGCCTGGGGATGTGAGTAAATCTTTTTAATCTTCCTGATATCTCCAGACACGGAAAGAAGATTATGGTTTATCTCCAGCATTATCTCTGCAGCTATCTTGAGGTCAAAGTCCATAAACATGTCAAGGGTATAACTTATGACCCCCTCATTGGAGTTTTCAATAGGGACAACCCCATACGCCGCCTTGCCCTCCTGCACACTCTCAAATACATCCTTTATGCTGTCGACGGGAATGAACTCTGCCGAGGAACCAAAGTGCCTGAGTGCGGCAAGATGCGTAAATGTAGCAAGGGGACCGAGACAGGCCACCTTAAGGGGCTCTTCAAGGAATAGGGAGGCTGAGAGTATCTCCCTGAAAATTACCCTTAGCGCATCATTCGGAAACGGACCGGGATTCATGCCCTGCAGACGCTCAAGTATCTGCCTCTCCCTCTCCGGAGAGTAAAAGCCCAGCTTGGTATCCCTCTTCACATTAGCTACATCAAGGACCACTTTTGCCCTTTTGTTCAGGAGATTCAGTATCTCCTCATCTATGCTGTCAATAGATATCCTTAATTTTTCTAACCTTTCCATTCTGACTCCCCGCCTTGAAATGATTTACATAATTTATGGAAATGATTTACATAATTCAATGGATTATAGAGTCTGACTCTAACAGATTTTCCAGCATTTTTTCAAGCAATTGTTATGATTTTTCAGCAATTCTCTATTGAACCATAGCCTGCCCGCTGCAGGGAGCTTCAAAATTCATTTTTGCAGCTCCCTGCTCAACAACGGATTAAAGTTAGCTTCCCGCTGTCCGATAAGATATAAAAGCATTAAGGAGGTAATCTGTGTTGAGTCCGGAATTAATACTCAGGGAGTGCAGCTTGCCCGCCATGCCCCATGTGGCAGCCAGGATATTAAGGCTTGCAAATGATCCTGCCTCAAGGGTAGATGAGGTTCAGCATGTCATATTTGCTGACCCAGCCCTTACTTCAAGAATACTGATGATAGCAAACTCCGCATATTATGGCCTCCGTCGTAGAGTTGACACTGTATCGGATGCACTTTTTGTCCTTGGGTTTGAGGCAGTTAAAAATCTCTCCATTGCTGTTGCCACCAAAGAGATATACAATACCCACGGCTTGATAGAACAAAAACTCTGGGAGCATGCCCTGGGGGTTTCAATAGCGGCAGGGCTTGTGGGTGGAAGACAAAATGCCTTTAAACTCCCTATCGAGGAATGCATTGTGGCAGGACTCTTGCATGACATAGGCAAGGCTGTAATGAACCAGAGTCAGCCACAGAGGTATTCAATGGTTATAGAGCGGGTATATGATGAACGGATTCCCTTCCGCACAGCGGAAAAAGAGATATTCGGGTTCACACATGCCGAAGTCGGGGCACTCCTCTTTAAACAATGGGGACTACCGTCTGAATTAATTGAAATGGTAGCCAACCACAACAACTGTCATGAAGTTGACGGTACTTGCGAGGCTGAAGGACTCTGCAAGGTCGTAAGCCTTGCTGATTGTCTGTGTCTGAGACTTGGCGTGGGGTATCGTGGCCCAATGCCTGAATTGTGCCCTGATGATTCAGTAAAAACAGAAACCCTCGGATTGACCCCGGAAGATGTTGAAGAGATAACTGAAAGCTTTAAGAAAAAGTATATTGAGGAAAAATTATCTTTTATGGTTTAGACAATGCCGGTGGATGGGATAAATAAAATAAACGAAACACCTGCGGTCAGGGAACGTCCTGAGATAACTTCCTCAAAAGACAAGAAACCGAAAAAGAAAAAAAACAAAGGTAAGAAGAAGAAAAGAAAAGGCATCGTGGATATAATGGCTTAGACGCCGGTCACCGGCAGATTCAGGAGGTGTAATAATGATCAAAGGAATTCTCAAGCAACGGAAAAAAACCGGAAAGATAAGGGAGGCAGACAAACTGCTGCAACTCGAACTCTCCGAGATTGAAGAGCTCTCATCTCTTCTCATGAGCCGTGTGGATACAAGGGTCCGGGCATTGAATGAGGTTGAACAGAGACTGGATGAAAAGATTGAAATCCTCGAGAACCTGTTAGTCCAGGCAGAAAACATATTACAGGAACCTGTAAGCACACTGGATTACCGTTACAAAGAGGTAGTATTGCTATCCCGCAAGGGACTGAAGATTGAAGAGATAGCAAGCCTCCTTGATATACCCGGTGGAGAGGTTGAGTTTATAATTAACATGAACGCCTGAGGGGGGAACTTTTTTCCTCCTCAGGACAAAATTTTGCCGCCATTATTCACCTGCCGGTCTGACTCCTGATTGGCAGCCCGCCCTGATACCCCGGACCGTGTCTCAATTGTCACCATGAAGCTGTCTTCAGGTTCCGGATGAAAGCAAAGCATTGAAAACACGGCATTCCTGAAGTAAATTCAGAATAACATTATACGCTTTATTTTAATAATTTATGACTCCGTCTGACTGCCTGGAGTCCTCAAATCAGTAGTTTCAGACCAACAACAGACGACTGGCATAGCTCTTGCTTTAACAAAACCCGTCATGTACAAAGGCATATACATAGCGGCATCAGGAGCCATACTCAAGGATGCGGAACTCTCACTCACTGCACGCAACATCGCCAATGCATCAACTCCGGGTTACAAAAAAGAACGGACATCCTTCAGCTCCTATCTCCTGCCCTTTGCTGAAAATATCTCCAATCCTGGACGCGTCATGGTAGAAAAGGGGAAGACCCTCACTGATTTTTCAGCCGGGAACTTCATTAAAACCGGCAACCCCCTTGACGTTGCCATCGAGGGTGACGGTTTTTTTGTGCTTGAAGGTAAAAAGTACACAAGGAGGGGGGATTTCAGGCTTGATGAAAATGGATACCTCTTAAACACTGAGGGGTTTAAGGTGATGGGAGTGGATGATACCCCGCTGCAGCTCCCGCAGGGCAGGGTGGAAATAGGCCCCGGGGGTGACATCATGGTTAATGGCACAACAGCAGGAAGGCTCAAAATCGTTGACTTCCCCCAGCCCTACAAACTCATTCAGGCAGGAGACGCCACATACATAGCCCCTGCGGAGTTAAAGCCCGCTGAGTCATCTTCAAGGGTTTCGCCCGGGGTAATAGAGGGCTCCAACGTAAATATAATAAAGGAGATGGTCGGAATGATAAGGACAACAAGGGAGTTTGAGGCTTACCAGAAAATGATACAGGCCTTTGATTCCGCCACATCAAAGGCACTAAACGAGATAGGGAGGATATAACCATGATGAGGTCACTTTTTATTGCGGCAACAGGTATGGAAGCCCAGACACTGAACATTGATGTTATAGCCAACAATCTTGCAAATGTAAATACAACCGGATACAAACGGAGCAGGGCTGATTTTCAGGAACTGATGTATGAGGAGATAAAGACCCCGGGGGCGGCTTCTGCCGATGGCACACAGTTGCCCTCAGGCATACAGATCGGGCTCGGCGTCAGACCGGTAGCTGTTCAGAAGGTATTTGAGCAGGGAGATTTTACACCCACGGGAAATCCCCTTGATATGGTAGTAGAGGGAGCAGGGTTTTTCCAGATCGTAAAACCGGATGGTGAGATTGCCTATACAAGGGCCGGCGCATTCAAGCTGGATAGCGAGGGCAGAATCGTAACATCTGAAGGATACCCCATGGAACCCGAGATAACCATCCCGTCGGATACAACCCAGATAACCATAAACCCGGACGGAAGTATAAATGCAACACAGCCCGGCAACTCTGCTCCCACCGAGGTAGGACAGATTGAGATTGCAAGATTCTCCAACCCGGGCGGCCTGAAATCAATTGGAAAGAATCTCTTTGAAGAGACCGCTTCATCAGGCGTGCCAAACACCGACACCCCCGGCAATGAAGGTCTGGGGACAATACAGCAGGGGTTTATTGAACTCAGCAATGTAAATATTGTAGACGAAATGGTCCAGATGATTGTAAGCCAGAGGGCCTATGAGATCAACTCCAAGGTAGTACAGGCTGCGGATGACATGATGCAGATAGCAAATAATCTTAGAAGGTAGGGGCAATTTTGATGATATCACTCTTGATAGCCTTGACAATCGTTACCGGGTGGGCTCCTGAAGCCGTTATTCAGAACTACCTCATGAACAATTACCCCTGGCCGGAGATTCAGGTGCAAAAGGTTGTTTCAGAGGAGACCCTGCCCCATAGCAGACCGGTTGAGATTCTAACTGAAAGGGGGCCCCTCGGCAGGGCATCTTTCATCTTCCGGTTCCCTGATAACAGGGAAGTGCGAATAAAGGCATACATAACGGCAAGGGGACAGGTTGTAAGGACCAGAAGGGCCTTATACAGAGGGACTGTTCTCAGCAGTACTGATATCTATACCACACTGATGGATGTCAGAAAGATCCCCAGGGGTGCAATAAAGGACATAAAAGGTGTGAGGGGAAAGGTTCTGAAACGGTCATTGCCTGCCGACAGCACCTTAACAGAGGCAGTAACAGGTGAAAAACCCCTGATCAAAAAGGGACAGCGTATTACCATCCTGTACAAAACCAATTCTCTCAGGGTGACCGCTCCGGGTATTGCCAGAGAGGACGGTTATTCTGAGAGGGAGATACGCGTGATGAACCTGACATCAAGAAAGATGATAACCGGGATTGTAGAAAGCAGGGGAATAGTAAATGTGCAACCATAGTCCGGACAGGAATAATGTTTTATTGTCAACCTTAAGTATATTAATACTGTTATTCTCAGTGGGGTGTGCATCCACGAATACGCTACCTCCACCATCACCTGACTATATACCGGAACCGGCTACACCAGGGCACCCCGGAGGATATACCACCCCCGGTTCCATCTACAGGGAAAGTGCCGGCCTGTTTGAGGACAGAAGGGCCCGGAGGCTCAACGACCTGGTAACCGTACTGATCGTTGAAAACGTATCAGGGAGCAAAAAGGCAGAGACAAAGACAGGAAAGAATTCAACCCTGGATGCAAGCATAGATACTTTCTTCGGTGCACCTCTCAACATGAACCTGAAAAATCTCTACGGAAAGGGCAATACTTTTTCGCCATCGGCAGGCAGCTCATTTAAAAATGATTTTCAGGGCACGGGGGAGACCACAAGAGAGGGCTCTCTAAACGGCACCATCACGGCGAGGGTCATCAACGTCATGCCTAATGGTAATCTCGTTATAGAATCAAGGAAAGAGGTGACCCTGAACTACGAAAAACAGATACTTGTGCTGAAAGGCATAATAAGACCCGACGACATATCGACCAACAACACCATTTACAGCACAAAGGTTGCCGATGCCCGGATATTCCTCGTAGGTGACGGAATAATCGACAGCAAACAAATCTCGGGCTGGCTTGGAAACATACTTGACAGGATATGGCCGTTTTAGAATTGACGATTTTAGGATTGACTATTGACTATTTCATATTGACGAATGGAAATTGATGATTGATGCTTTTTCAATACTCAATCGTCAATATTCAATAGTCAATTAAAAGGGGTGACAGGGATATGAAAAAGATTGCATTCAGTGCCGTCCTGATCCTTATTCTGGTATTGCCGAACCATGAAGTCAATGCCGACAGGATAAAAGACATTGCATCTATTGAGGGTGTAAGGGAGAACCAGCTTGTCGGGTACGGACTGGTTGTCGGCCTGAACAGAACCGGCGACAAGGACAGGTCAACAATGCAGGCTATTGCAAATATGCTGGCACGGATGGGCCTCACTGTCAATCAAAGGGACATAAAGGCAAAAGACACGGCTTCCGTAATGGTCACGGCAACCCTGCCCCCCTTTCCAAGGGCAGGCAACAGGGTGGACGCACTTGTCTCTGCCATGGTCGATGCCAAAAGCATACAGGGAGGAACTCTCATTATGACTCCCCTGAAAGGACCTGACGGAAAGGTCTATGGTCTCGCCCAGGGCCCTGTCTCAATAGGCGGCTTTGCCGCAGGCACCGGTGGCACCGGTGTCCAGAAAAACCATCCCACAGTGGGAAGAATACCAAACGGAGTTATTATTGAAAGGGAAGTCCCCATGTCACTGAATTCACTCACCGAGGTGAAAATAATACTTCACAATCCCGACTTTACTGTGGCCTCAAACATGACGAGGGAGATAAACAGGGCACTGAAGAACGGGTATGCAGCGGCCCTGGACCCCTCCACCGTGGCCCTGCAGGTCCCTGAATCATATAAGGGACGAATTGTTGAACTTATGAGATTTGTTGAAAATATAAATGTTGCTGTTGATATGCCTGCAAAGGTAATAATCAATGAAAGAACAGGCACTGTGGTTATAGGTGACAACGTCCGCATCTCTCCTGTAGCAATTGCCCATGGAGGCCTCACCATAGAGATCACCACTGAATATCAGGTCTCCCAGCCACCTCCGTTCTCAGCGGGAAAAACAGTGGTGGTTCCCGCAAGGAAGGTAACGGCAAAGGAAGAAAAGGCCCATCTCATACAGGTCTCAGGGGCTTCGCTTGGAGAGGTGGTGAGGGCACTGAATGCCATGGGTGTTACATCACGCGACCTGATAGCCATTCTTCAGGCCCTTAAGGCCTCGGGGGCTCTCAGGGCGGAACTGGAGATTATCTGATGATTGATCCGTCTATTCTGTCAATTTACAGCACAGGACTTCGAGACCGGGATAACGGAACAGAGGCCGGAAACAGAACCAAAGCGTCTGAAGCGGAAACAAAACGGGTAGCCCGGAAATTTGAATCCCTCTTTATCTATGAACTCCTGAAGGGCATGCGTGGCATGACCGGTAAGGGGCTCTTTCAGGGAGGACTGTCCGGCGATGTATTTCAGACGCTCTTTGATATGCAACTCTCAAAAACCCTGGCTGAAAGGGGCACGGGAATCTCTGAAATGCTCATGAAATCACTCCAGGGGAGCGAAGATTAAAGTTTTTTTACCTCTGGCCGATAATATTTTATAGTATTAAAGTTATAGTAAATTTGTTTAAGGAGGGTTTAAATGAAAATCTACGGTGGAAAGCCTCCTGAGGGACAGGATGTTTATCTCAGGGCTCAGAAGGCACAAGGCAAGGATGCCACCGGAAAAAGCGAGCAGTTACAGGGCAGTAAAACAGTAGCTGACCGTGTCGAGGTTTCAGGCAGGGCAAAGGAAAT
>CAZXDE010000058.1:0-10662 GCA_964639515.1 uncultured Thermodesulfovibrio sp. | reverse complement strand
TCTTTAATGTTTTGATTTATAAGGAAAATACCTGTGAATAAATGGTTGTTATTGTAGAGGAAAATCTCTTGAGAGAGGAATTATAGGATTTTTTATGGGTCCGCAGATTTCACAGATTTCCACAGATTTTTAAAGGAGTGCTTCCAATAACATTATCCTGACCTTTTGCGTTGTGGTTTCCTTGCAGGTTGAGCCTTTTTTTTCAGTTCAACGAAGTTTACAGAGGGAAGGATAAATTTGCCATGAAGACAATTGGCGGTAGCCTGCGCTACAATTCCTCTTCAGGTATCGGCACGACATCTTCATTGAATTTTGTCTTGTCCATCCTTTTGTTGCCAGAGACATAAAAGTTTCTTGCCTTAAAGCCTTTTGGGTATATATCCAGATTCAGGTTACATTCAAGGGCATCTGCAATAGACACCATGGTCTTGATGGTGAGATTCGGGTTGCCGTTCAGCATCTTTGTTACAAATGCCTTGGAAACATTGAGTCTTCTCGCAAGCTCTGCACGGCTGATATTTTTCTCTTCCATCATGGTCACTATTTTTTCCGTAAAGTCGAGTATTATCTCTTCTGTACGAAACTCGAGGTCTTCTTTATATTTATCAAGCAGTTTGCTGAACCACTTTCCCGTCTTCATTCCCTTTTCCTCCATACTCTATATTCTTTCATAAGCTTTTCAGCTTTTGTTATCTCTCTTTTCGGGGTCTTGTCTCTCTTTTTTATAAAGCCATGAGTCAGAATGATTACCTTTTCCCTGTCAAAAAAGCATAAAATTCTTACCTGATAGGACTTGAACTCATAAATCCCGGAGCCTTTCAGGGATTTATGAGTTCTCAGTGTTTTTAGGCAGCCCGAAATCCGCCGTACGTTTAAGCAATGCAATTACCTTTTTCTTGTCAGGTTCTTCAAGACCTTCAATGAAATCTCTTATACGGCATTTGCCGTTAATAACCAGGCCATGGATAGCGTGTTTCCTGCCATTATATAGCTGCTCTGTGTCTATCACAATGTTAACCTATATGTTAACCTTTTGTCAATCGATTTTTGTATGAAGTAAAGAATATTTGCATAATGATTGCGTCTATAATATAATTATATATTATCATAATTTTATAGGCCCTCAACATTAGTGTCCGGTTAAAGATAAAAGCTCGACAGTTTTAAACATCTCTTCTTTGGTGAGAATATTCACAAACTTGCTGTTTTGATGCCACACGTCTTCAACTGCTTGAAGGTAGCCTCCTCTCTACTTTTACAGGCTTCTGTGTGCTCCCGAGGGTCTCCATGCCGGGGAGATTACTCCTTTATAGTGGGGATTGTGGATACAGGCTGCCCATGTAAGGGTGGATGGGCCGTATTTCCGGTTTAACTTGTCCATTACATTAAGCAGTTCAGCCCTCCTGTTCTGCTCATTAAATATCGTTAACTGGTTGTTGACCTGCTCAAGCCCGGAGAGGGTTATCCCGATCAGGCGCACGGGCTCTCTCAGCCTTACAGAGTTTAAAATATCCGTGGCTGTTTGAAATATTCTGTGGGTGTCGTTGGTGGGAGAGTTAATCCTGCGCTGCCTTGTAAAGGTTTCGAAGCTCCGGTACCTTATTACCAGACCAATGGTCCTCCCCATAAATCCATGCCTCCTTGCCCTTGAGCCGACCCTTTCTGAGAGTTGCAGTATCCTGGGTGTTATTTCTGCGCGTCCTGACAGGTCCTGCGGCAGGGTCATGCTGTGGCCTATGGATTTTATCTCCCCGGGATTGCCGTCTTTATCTGAATCAGCATAAACAGGCGTGGAATCCATTCCCATGCCCAGTGCCTTCAGCTTTTCACCGATGATGCCGAAATGACTCCTCAGCAGCCCTGCAGGGGCCCTTCCGAGTTCTCCGCATGTCCTTATGCCCAGGGTCTTCAGTTTTTCGGATGTCTTTCTGCCTATACCCCAGAGTTTTTCTGTCGGAAGGTCTTTAAGCAGATTCCCTGTCTCTTCAGCCTTGACCCACCTGAGTCCGTCGGGCTTGGAGATGTCTGAGGCGAGTTTGGCTATCAACTTGTTTGGACCTATGCCGATGGTGGAATTGATGCCGAATCTTTCCTTTATCTCACCCTTTATCTTTCTGCCTGTCTCAATGGGCCCCCCGAAGAGGTGATGAGAGTCTGTTATATCCAGGAATGCCTCGTCTATTGAGTATATCTCAACAAGGGGGGTGTATTTGAGATACACTTTTCCCAGGGTTGCACATATGTGAGTATATTTGTCGTTATTCCCGATAACCAGTATGAGTTGGGGACATAGGGCCTTTGCCTCGTAAATGTTCATCCCTGTCTTTACCCCGAATTCCCTTGCCTCGTATGATGAGGTGGTGATGACGGTCCTGTGGCCGGCACCTGTTACGCCTATTGGTTTGCCTCTCAGGGCGGGATTGCTCTGTTGTTCAACAGAGGCAAAGAAGGCATCCATATCTACAAGCAGTATTATCTTCATTATTCTTTAATCTATTCGTGTCCATTTGTGTAAATTCGTGGCTGAATATTTTTTTATAACTCTGTCTCCACTGCCTGAAGCATCCAGCTCAGCCCTTCGGGATCAAAACAGAGGTTGTAAAGGGTGCTGCCATCTGTGAGAGAGAAGCAGTAGAGCCTTCTGCCGCCATCATGCCGGATCCACCTGTAGGTTATTTCCTTTACAGGGATTACCCTCCCTGACCATCTGAATTTGAGAGGGCTTATTCTTTCGCCGCCGCCAAAAGAGGCAACAACAGTTACGGGTTCGTCTATGGTTGTCATGAAAACCTCCTTATAAGTCCTGTAACCTTCCCTATAATCCTTACTTCCTCTGCGGCAACTATAATAGGGTTCATTTCTGGATTTTCAGGCTGGAGCCTTATCTTTTTACCCTCAGGATAAAATCTCTTTACCGTGGCCTCATCCCCGATGAGGGCAACAACAATATCTCCCCTCATTGCTTCAACCTCCGGGTTTACAATGACGATGTCTCCTTCAAGGATTCCTGCCCCCTTCATGCTTTCCCCCATAACCCTGAGACCAAAGCCCTCTTCAGTCCTGAATAACCGTCTGTCCACGGATATGTATTCCTCTATATTCTCAGTTGCGAATATAGGCGTACCAGCCCGGATTCTTCCTGCTACAGGTATCTGCACTGCCTTGTAAGGGCTGAGTCCCACCACCTCAAGCCCCCTGGACCTGAAAGGAGTCTTTCTTAAAAAACCCTTTTTTACCAATGCATCGATATGGAGCTTTGCTGAAAGGGGACTCCTGTATCCAAACCTTACTGCCACTTCTCTTACAGTGGGAGGATAGCCCTCCTTGAGGATATGCTCCTTTATGTAGTTGAGTACCCTTTCTTGCTGTGGGGTTAAGTCCATGGTTGTACTATACAGATGTATAGTATGGAAGTCAAGGGGGTGATTCTGATTTGAGATAATCTAAGAATTAAACCACAGAGACACAGAGAGCACAGAGTTTGAAAACAGGACTGATTTTGGCCGCAGATTTTCGCAGATAAACGCAGATATTTAATTTCAAATTCTTTTTAAAATCCTGATAATAACCAACCGTCTCAGTGGCTAAACAGGTTTTTGAATGGTCGGGGCGAGCCGATTTGAACGGCCGACCTCTCGCACCCCAAGCGAGTGCGCTAACCAGGCTGCGCTACGCCCCGAAATTTGAGGGGTTATAATTGCTTGATTATGTCTCTTAGACGGGCCTTGATCCTTGAGATGGTCTCTTCCAGTCTGGCTTTGCTGTCTTCACCTTCCGGTTTG
Organism: uncultured Thermodesulfovibrio sp.; assembly: GCA_964639515.1. Lineage (GTDB taxonomy): Bacteria > Nitrospirota > Thermodesulfovibrionia > Thermodesulfovibrionales > JdFR-85 > BMS3Bbin07. Next base: position 6,880 of record CAZXDE010000058.1, on the reverse strand, counting down.
ACTAACCGGAGGTGGGGTTCTGAAAACCTCTTTTTAACTCCTTCTATTGTATATCTCTCTTTATAAAGCAATCTTTTTATCTCAAGGATGCTCTCTATATCTTTTTTTATATACAGTCTCTGGCCCGAACTGCTCTTCCTTGGCCTTAGAAAGGGGAACTCACTCTCCCAATATCTCAGGACATAAGGCTCTATGCCTGTAATCCTGCCGACTTCACCGATTTTATAGAAGAGTTTTTCAGGGATATTATGTTTTTCAGGACTCTTTCCTTCCCTTGCCTTAATCATTCTGTTTCCCTATCGTGGATTTAAGGATATTGCTCGGTTTAAAAGTGATAACCCGCCTTGCGCTTATCTCCATCTCTTCACCTGTCTGGGGGTTCCTGCCCCTCCGGGGTGTCTTTTTCCTGACATTAAACGTGCCGAATCCGGTTATCTTTACCGACTCTCCCTCGGCAAGGGTCTGCTTCAAGGTGTCGAGGATTATTTCTATAATGTCCTGGGCTTCCTTTTTGGGAAGTCCAACCTTTTCAAAGATTATTTTTGCCAGTTCAGCCCTTGTCATAAAAATATTACTCCTCTGGTAATTATATTCCCTGGACTCATAATTGTCAAGTTTTTTTATTTAAAAATAGCGGCTTAGTGTAGGGGATTATAATAACTGAGAGAAAAGGGGCTCAATTATGTCCTTGAGGCTACACGAGAAGAGGGGGAATATTCCCCCCTCTTTTTCTCAAATAATCCTGATAACGGATAATCTCATAAATTTAATGCGTTATTTTTTCTTTCCGGCAACAATTTCCTTAAGCCCTTTGCCGGCCTTAAACTTTGGGCTCTTCCTGGCCTTTATCTTTATGCTCTCACCTGTTATCGGGTTTCTTCCCTTTCTTGCCTTCTGTTTAACCACACTGAACGTGCCAAAACCGACAATAGTGACGTTTTCGCCTTTCTTGAGGGTTTTTGAAATTGTGTCAAATACAGTGCTTACCGCTTTTGCCGCCACAGCCTTTGATGACTCTGTGACGGATGCCACCTTTTCAATTAATTCGCCTTTGTTCATAAAACTACCTCCCGATTAAAGTTTTAATATATTGGAAAACTTACTTATAGTGAAAATTTTACAGGATTTGCCGAAAAAATTCAAATCAGGCGTTGTTTGTTGCTTCAGGAAGGCAGGCGCTTGATTACTTTGAAGAGTTCTATGGAGGCAGCCCTTGGTCCGATTTGCTCAAATCCCTCAATGCCGAGTCTTGTCCTGATCTGACCGACCATTGTACCGGATTTAAACATTTTTTCAAAGTAAGAGACTGCACACTTCTCATGTTCCTCTTTACGCTGGGGAGCACCAAAGGGATTGGCAAAATATGTATGAACAAGACCTTTTTCATCTGTAGTGCCCTTTGCAAGGCGGGCTCCGCTTCTGAAGACGGAAATCGCCTCTCCGGGAGTAGAGAAAAATTCGATTGCAGGATGTTCGTCATCGACCTGCTCATAATTATTTGCGTATAGTAACATATCCACAGGGTAGCCCTTTACTATATGGTGATAACGGGTTATCGGCATTACCAGTCTTGCGTTTGTCTTGTCAGGGTTCATAAAGACGCTCCTGTCAATCTCCTCATAGGCATATCCGGGCTGCAGATCGTCAAGCCTTACAAATGCGCCTATCTCCGTACCGTATCCGGCTACCCTTCCGTTGCCGTCAAGACCCAGAGACCCCATATCGTCAAAAATTATTTGCATCTCGCAGACATGCTCTTCCGATAGTAAGCGGAGTGCTTCAAGGGTTTCCGATTTCCCTGCTCCGCTGTCCCCGATTATTACGACATTTGCAGTTCCGCCGGATTTGAGTTTTATGTAAACCATGGCCCCATGAACGGGCAGTCTGCCCCTCTTGAGCATTACTATGTTATGTAACGTGAGTGTCATCTTCTTAAAATAGCCGAAATAGTCCACCTCTTCGGAATGCCTGACGAGACCGACAAGCATACCACTGCCTCTGTCTTCATGAAAAACAGTGACTCCTGTAAAGTTGTCATTTGTAAGGCCGAAGATCAGCATCAGGTCAGGCATCCTGCCCTCTATATCCTCATAATCCGCTATTTCAAAAAGATTGCTCATGGTGAGGCCAAGGGATATGAAATCCCGATGGAAATATATAAAGGCAGTCAGATCGCCGACCTTTGCAGGAAAACAGAACCACTCCTCCGGGTTAAGCAGGAGCATTTCCTTTGTTAACTCCGGTATTTCTTCAAAGCTGCCCTTTCTTTTATTCATTGCAGGATACAGTATCAGCGGGGGCTCTATAAGGGAAAGCCGTATAAAAGGTATGTCCTTCAGGGTGGTATATGTCTCGGGACAATCCCAGTCTATCCTCTCAAGGAGCATCCCCATGTTTGCCCCGGCCGGCAATTGCCTGTAAACCCTAGGGTTCTTGCCCGTCAGATTTTCGCTGATACGTCTGTAAACATAGAGAACGAGGTTCTTGAACTCCTCATTCAGTTTTATGAACTGGGCATGGTGGATGCTGCTTTTGGAGTACCTGGACCTTTTGGGGGCCTCAAGATAGATAAACCTTTCAAATCTCCTCCAGTAGTTGTACAGCTCTTCGATAAACTCATACAGGTATTCTCTTTCAGAAAGGATGGGCCCGAACTCGCTGTTCATGGCGATAATCTCTTCTGCGGTATGGCTGGAAAGCAGTCTGAAGAGATTTACAATATGCCCGGTTAGCTCATTTCTTTTTAACCCGTGCAGTTTGTTCTTCAGGAATGCAAATATTGAACTCTCCCTGGCCGCTATTCTCTCTATAAAACGGTCAAGGGTCTCTTCAAACAGCTCACTCCTCAGAAGTTGTTCCGGCGTATCACAGTAAAGGCCCGAATAGTCAACGATTACCTTCCCGCGGGTTATAATATATGGTTTCTTTGCAGTCAACATATTGTTGTACTTTCTAATACGGAAAATCCTGTACCTTGTTGTAGTGGTTACAACTTTTAATACATAGTATATCAGATTGTATTATATCAGATGTTGAATTTTATATTTATAGATGTTGTCTTGCTTTAATCAGGGGGGTAGTTTCGTTGCTTTTTGTTCCCAACATATGCCATAATGGTAATACTTCGGAAGTTTTTGGCGAGTAGAAAGCCGCAGAAGCTTTTGATTTTGCGGCTTTTTTGTTTACTGACTTTGAATTTCAGTTAAGAGGAGGGGTTGCGAATAGCTATCGGTTAATTAGGATTGGTTGAGGCTAATTATTTAATAAAAGCATAGGCTTTAATAAAATCAAACGAAGTATATCGGTATTGTTTTGTGCTTTCCATCCACAATCAGGAGGATGGCAGTGCCCCGGTTATGAAAAATCAAATCCGGGGATCCATTATAAAGAGAAAGGAAATCAGGCAATTGGAGATAAGAGTTAACGGACATATTGATAAGGCCATCAGGCTCCTTAAGCGTGTGGCGGAGAAGGAAGGACTCTTCAGAGAGTTGAAAAAGAGACGTTTTTATGAAAAACCTTCAGTTAAAAAGAGAAGAAAACAGAGGGAGGCCCAGAAGAGAAGGATTAAAAACGCCAGGATGAGAAGGCAGTATAAATAGAGCAGTGGCCCTATTTAAGAGAAGTATATCTAATTGAAAAGAGTAATATTTCACCCCGGGGATAACAGAGAAAAAACCATGAAACAATTAAACAATAGATTTTTGTTGAAAACCTCTTGGATAAAGTTTAAAATATCCCGTTTTTTGTTTAAAAATCTCTGCAATTTCGGCGGTGGGTTGGATTATTACGAAAAAAAGGAGAAAAATGTATAAGAGATTTTACAATTTTGATCTCTCAGACGAAGTGCTTAACGCACTCTCTGAGATGGGGTTTGAAAAGCCAACGCCTATACAGGAGAGCGCAGTTCCCCCGGCAATGGAGGGGCGTGATATTATAGGCCAGGCACAGACCGGCACAGGAAAGACCGCAGCATTCGGTATTCCTATTATAGAAAAAGGGAAAAGGGGCAAGGTTCCGTATGCAATCATCCTCGCACCAACACGTGAGCTTGCAGTGCAGGTAGCACAGGAACTGAACAAGATCGGCAAGAACAAGGGAATACTCTCGGTTCCTATTTACGGCGGTCAGTCTATTGAGAGACAGATACGCTCTCTTAAGAAGGGCGTTGATGTTATTGTCGGCACCCCTGGACGTGTGTTGGATCATATCCGCAGGAAGACGCTTAACCTCAAGAATATCCAGACCCTGGTACTTGATGAAGCTGACGAGATGCTCAATATGGGTTTTATTGATGATATCGAGACTATCCTGAAGGAGATACCTGCAGAGAGGCAGACCATGTTGTTTTCAGCTACCATGCCTCGAGAAATAATACGTATAGCCGCTAAATACATGAATAACCCAAAGAAGGTTGCTGTAGATGCAAAGAACATGATTGTTCTGAAGATAAAACAGGTCTTTTATGAAGTTAGAGAGGAATACAAGATAAAGGCCCTTACAAGATTGCTTGATGTTGAAGATCCGACCCTTACCCTGGTTTTCTGCCATACAAAACGGGAAGTGGATGAGGTAGCAGGCAAACTCCAGCAGATGGGATACTATGCAGGGGCAATACACGGAGATTTTACGCAGTCGCACAGGGATGAGATGATGGATAAATTCAAGAAAGGTGATATCGAGATACTTGTTGCCACTGATGTTGCAGCAAGGGGACTGGATATTACCGATGTGTCCCATGTGGTTAACTACAGCATACCTCAGAACCCTGATAGTTACATCCACCGTATTGGAAGGACCGGAAGGGCAGGTAAATCCGGTATTGCAATTACCTTTGTTACCCCAAGGGAATACAGGCAGTTGAGACTCATAGAACGGTCTGCAAAAACACGAATTGAAAAGGCAAAATTGCCCACCAGGGATGAGGTCAGGAGGGCCAGGGAGCAGGAAATACTTGACGAGATTGACGACATCATCAAGGATGAAAATCATTCCGGCTATTTAGCCATGGTAGACGAGCTTTCCAGCAGGTATTCACAGCGTGATATAGCTGCATCTGCCCTGAGCCTTATCTTTTCAGATATGGAAACCGATGAGGAAGATGAAGTCGGGTTGTCTGATTCATCTTCAGCAAAGAACTATGTAAGACTCTTTATGACCGTTGGCAAAAGAGACAGGGTGAAGGTTGCCGACATCGTCAAGTCTATTGCATCGGGTGCAAATATCCCGGGCAAAAAGATCGGGAATATCGCACTCTTTGATAAATTCAGCTTTGTTGAAGTTCCTCATGATCTTGCGGACAAGGTGATAAGTTCTGTGGATAATTCCGTTCTGAACGGCAGGAAGATACGCGTACAACCTGCCAGGGCAAAGAAGTCCGTGGCTCTTGACAGTGTAAGGGCAGTATAGTTAGAGTCTGCGTGTAAACTCAGGTTTTCTTTCCGTAATCCCCCGAAGTCTTTCGGGGGATTACGATTAAAGAAAGATTTATACTCGGAATCTATCTGTTTTTTTCCAAAGATACTTCAGTACAGGTATAATAATTTATGGGAACTAACAACATAGTATTCCTGGAAGTCATTGAGTGGTTTGACGACAGTGGCAGGGAGATGGTTCACAGGATCCCTGAAACAGGCTCCGGAGAGATAAAATACGGGGCACAACTCATTGTCCGGGAGAGCCAGGCAGCAGCGTTTTTCTATAACGGAAAGGCCTTTGATGCCTTTGAGCCCGGAAGACACACACTCACCACAGCAAACATCCCCATCCTTACCAAGATATTGAGCATACCCTGGGGCATGACGAGTCCCCTGAGGGCCGAGGTCTATTTTGCAAACATGAAGGTCTTTGCCAACCTCAAGTGGGGGACAAGGGACCCGGTTGCCTTCAGGGATTCCGAACTCGGCCTTATCCGTCTGAGGGCATTTGGCGTCTTTAACATCAGGGTAATCCAGCCGGTCCTCTTTATCAACAGGCTTGTGGGCACACAGGGTGTATATACCACGGAAGAGATAGGAGATTATCTGAACAAGGTAATAGTCTCCCGTTTTAACGATCACCTCGGTGAAAACCTGGATACCCTTCTGAACCTTCCCGGCAAATACGACGAAATCTCCGACGGCCTCCTGAAACGACTTGAGGAGGACTTCAGCCACTATGGCCTTGGGCTTGCCAATCTTTACATAAACTCCATAACCCCGCCACTTGAAGTCCAGAAGGCGATAGACGACAAGAGCAGGCTCAACGTCTTTGATGACCTCAACCGCCTCTTCAAGATGAAGGCGGCCATGGCTATGGAAAAGGCCTCTGAGGTTCAGGGTGAGGCCGGGGCAGGCATGGGAATGGGGTTTGGCCTTATGATGCCCACCATGTTTGCAGACATGATGAAGAATTCAGAGACTGCACAGGCAGGAGAAGCACTCAAGTGTCCTGAGTGCCGTAACCCGGTCACAAAGGATGCCAGGTTCTGCCCGCACTGCGGCCACCAGATACTTATATTTGAGCAATGTGAACACTGCGGACAAAACCTTCCGCCACATGCCAGGTTCTGTATGAGTTGCGGCAACCCTGTTGAGCAAAAACCGGCCGAGAAGAAATGTCCTCACTGCGGAACGGAAAATCTGCCGGATTCGGTTTACTGTAATCAGTGTGGTCGGAAAATCTGACAACTGGAAGATAGAAGAACAGTGTCCCCAATGCGGAGCCCCCGTCCTCCTTGAGGAGACGGACAGGATTTTTGCCTGTTCTTTCTGCAGGGTAAGGCTTTTTCTCTCATCTGGAGATTTTTTCAGGTACTACATTCCTCCAGCGGATCCGTCCATGCAAGAGCTCATCTTTGTCCCCTACTGGAGGTTCAGGGGGATGTCTTTTTTATGCAGGG
>CAZXDE010000057.1:9399-10731 GCA_964639515.1 uncultured Thermodesulfovibrio sp. | reverse complement strand
TATTCTTTAATTCGGATAAGCCGCCTTCCCAGTCAAATCTGAAGTTCCCTTGCTTCTCTTGCCTGCCATATTTCTGTAACAAAAATTCTATATAATCCAGCGCCTTTTTTTTTAAGTCATCGGGCAATTCTTCCAACCTGCTCTTGATAATTTGCTCGGTCATTTTTCATCCCTCCTTACTTATACAGTTGCACGTCTCTTAATATATCATCACAACAGCTCCATTAACCGTCTCCTTCTCCCAGTATACCATAAAGAAAGCTTGCCACTGCTCATTACCCTGTATTTGCTGGCCGCTTTCATTGGAATAGGCACTGCAGCCTGCATATATGGAGAGCGAGAACTCTTCACGACGTTATCGTGAAGGCATCGTGAAGCTGAAAAACTTTCTCTTTTGCCTCAATCAAAAACGGAAGGGTCGGGTCTACAGTGCGCCACGAAGCTGTACAAGAGATGGAGGTAGTTCCTCCGGAGCCGACTTTATGGAGCTTGTTGTCTGTTTTCCATTATACCTTATTATCCCTTCATCAGGAAAAAATTTTGACGGGATAAGAGAGTGTTGAGGAGAGTTATGCATCGAATTTCCAAGAATATCTATCCGCAGATTACACAGATTTGCGCAGATTTTTTCTATAGCGGTAAGTCACGGGAAGTAATAGCTTTAGGACGTGATGAGAAGATTCATACAATACCGCCACCCCGAACTTGTTACGGGGTGGCAGAACCATATTCATTCATGCATTTTGTGGTGCCATTCAATGGAAACCCAATCTTAGGCCCTTACTTCAAGGATTTAATATACTCTATCAAAACCTTTGCATCGGCATCGCTAACACCAAGATCCGGCATGACGCTGTAACCCTTGACAACTTTTGCATCGGGTTTTTTAATGGACTGAAGAATATAGGCATCATCAGCCGTTATAGTTGTACCATCCGTTAGATTGACACGGGACCCCACAAAACTCCGGAGAGGAGGGGCATCACCTGGAACACCTTTGCCATTTTGGCCATGACACTCGCTGCACCTCGTGTCGTAAAGCTTCTTTCCTTTCTCTGCCGACACCGTGGATGTTGCTGCAGGTGCAAGGGTGGCAACCTGTTTTCTTACCGGCTCTTGCATACATCCTGGTACCCCGTAATATTTAAGTGTACATCCTGCTACTATCAGACCTGCCAAAACCAACCCCACAAGCAGGACCGGCAGCTTATAGGAACCTGTTTTTTTTAATATACTCAGCATATGTTAAGCCTCCTTACTATTTAAAATCCTAACAGTGCATTTAATATCACTGCATTGTTGTCGGAAGCATTACGTCCATCGCCGTTGTAG
>CAZXDE010000057.1:2732-9299 GCA_964639515.1 uncultured Thermodesulfovibrio sp. | reverse complement strand
CACATTGGTCATGATCTCCTCACTGGCAAGAAAGGGCATTAACGGGTCAACCCCGGTTGAGTTTTCGACATACGGCCACCCGTAGCCCGGTGTACTGTTCCAGAGGTCTTCAAATGTCGGACCATTATTAATATCCACTCCCCACACGTGTTTGCCCGTTGTACCCGTATAGCGTATATCACTCATGTCCATGCTGATGCCCTCTTCTGAATCATAAGTCAACTGCAAAAATGTGCCCAGATGAGGAGTAATCCGGCCGGCGTAGTAAACGCCGAACTCCTTGGGAAAGTTTGCGTTTGTCTTGTCCTGTCCCGGCAGTGCCTTGGCCAGGTAACTCTCATCAGTCTGAACGATCAGCGACAGATTCGGGATCTGGTTGATCGACATTCCAGGCATAGTCCGGGAAGGCTGGACCTTAATCTGAGACAGGTTTGTCGCCGTGTATCCGTTGAGCTTGAACCGGCGACCGAAGGCCGTAAGCCCCGGGTAGGATGTGTGACAGGCCGCACAGGAAGCGCCCGTCTGGCGGCTAAAGCTGGGAACGGCAAAGGCTGGTCCTGAAGGTAGAATCATAACGGTAATGCCGAACAGCCACAGTGCAACGAGTAGTGTACGTTTCACTATAAATCCTCCTTTTTGTAATAGGTTTTTAGAGACTCCACCCAATCATCTAATCCCATAACGTAATAATCAGTTTGTAACAATACTATTTTATAAATATGAAGAAATTATGAATATCTGCTTAGAGTACAGGTTTTAATAATGGCCCGGCTGCAAGTATCACATAGACAATCAGAGGGTCCTCTTGAAAACCGCTATCGCTGCCGTCATCATTACCACGGTGAAGACTGAAAGAAAAACAATGTCCCCCCAGACCATCCCCAGCCCGGAGCCTTTGAAGAGTATGGATTTCAGTGCATGAACTGCGTACGCTTCAGGATTTACCTTTGCAAATGTCTTGAGCCATCGGGGGAAACTCGCAATCGGATAGACCGCACCGCTCGGGAAAAAGAGTATTACATTAAGAAATCCGCTTAATATCCCGACAATCCTCGGATGATTTAATCTGCCGAGGATAACAAACATCAGGCTCAGCAGGCAGAGTGTAGTGAGAATTATAATAAGCAATATGGAGGCGGACTGTTCAATCCCGTTTGAGAGCGGGATACCGGTTATAAGTATGCTCACTGCGAATATCAAGACAGCGATGGCGGTGGTAATGGACAGACCGCTTATGACAAGGCCGCCCACTATATCCAGTTTGGAAAGCGGGGTAAGAAGATAGCTCTCATCGATACCGAGAAATCTGTCCATAACAAGATTAAATGCCCCTGTAGTCAGGGTGCCCAGGAAAATGGCCATAATCACCACACCGGGGACAAGGGACTGGAAATAATCCACTTTCCTGTAAAGATTCGTGTCTCTGAGAAATACTCCGTAGTTGTTTTCCCTTACCGGCACATAATCGGAATTCATCGCCTGCAGGGCGCTGTTTACGGTACGGCTTATTGTACCTGCGGATATGCCGTCCGTATTATCAAGGAAGAGTCCTACTTCCGGTCTTTTCCCCAGGACCACCCTCCTGCTGAAATCAGGAGGTATAATAAGTACCGCCTTATATCTTCCTTCCCTGACGCCCTCTATGGCCGCTTTCCGGTCCGTGCCGGTGTAAATTGTCAGGGTCTTGGCCCCGGCTTCAATTGCCCGCAGATTGTCCATAATGCGCCCGGCATAAAGGCCTGAATCCTGGTTTACCACCACCAGGGGCAGCGCCCGAAGTGTGCCCTGGAATGAATTGCCGAGGATTACAAGGTAAATGAGGGGCATGAGTATACTCATGGCAAATACAACCGGATTACGCCTGAACTTCTTCAAATCCCTGTCAACAACTGCAAGCAATCTCAACATATTACACACCCGGCATCCTGTTTACCTGCCCCATTTCCGGGGTATCCCGGCCCCGATGAGGAGGCTGACCTTCCTGACCTCTTCTTCCCTTATGGATTTACCGGTATAGTGTATAAAGACATCCTCAAGGGATTGCTCGTGGACCGTTGCCGACAACACCTTTACACCTGAAGATGTAATCTCTTCTATGAGCATCGGGAGGTCCTGTGCACCATTGTCAACGGAAATCCTTACGGTACCGTCTTCAACAACAACCTTGTGTACAAATGTCAAGGTCTTCAACTTTTCGACAACGGCATCCGGGAGATTTTCGACCGTGAGAGACACTACATCGTTTCCCGGCAATTGTGCTTTAAGATCACCGGGGCTCCCGAGGGCTATTATTCTCCCGGAGTCGATTATAGCAACCCTGCTGCACAAGGTCTCCGCTTCCTCCATATAGTGGGTCGTAAGGAAAACCGTCATCGAATCGTCAGCCCTCAGCTTTTTCAGAAAATCCCAGACGGCTCTTCTGGACTGGGGGTCAAGTCCTATGGTCGGTTCATCCAGAAAGAGTATTCTGGGCATATGGACAAGAACCCTTGCAACTTCAAGTCTCCTTCTCATACCGCCTGAATATGTTGCAACAAGGCCGTGTGCCCTTGCCGTCAGGCCCATCATATCGAGAAGATAACCGATCCTCTCCTTCCTTTCCTTCTTGGCGATACCGTAGAACCGTCCATAGATGTCCATATTCTCGTAGCCGGTCAGGTCAAGATCACTTGTCATGGCCTGAGGAACGACCCCGATCTGCCGTCTCACCATATCGGGGTTTTTTACAACATCGCAGTTTGCTACCATGGCCGTACCGTTTGTGGGCTTGATGAGAGTTGTAAGCATCCTGACGAGGGTTGTCTTTCCGGCACCATTTGGCCCGAGAAACCCGAATATCTCACCCTCGAACACATCGAAACTCACATTATCCACAGCGGTAATCCGCCCGTATTGTCTGGTTATGCCGGCGACCTCAACCGCCTTTTTTACCTGAGCCATTTTGTATCCTTTCAGGTATCGTTACCTCAACCGTCATCCCGGGCTTCAACAGCCCGGCCGGGTCTTCCAGGGCAACCTTGACCCTGAATGTCTTTATATCCTGCCTGCCCCGGCTAACATCCCTCTGTGTTGCAAACCCGGCGTATCTGCCTATTTCTGAAATCCTGCCCTTAAATACCCTGCCGGGGATGTCTTCAGTCCTGACCGCTGCAGGGCCGTTGAGTTTAATATCCCCGATCCTGGTCTCTTCCAGATCAATCCTGGCATAGAGATTTTTCAGGTTAACTATTGTCAAAACCGTCATCCCCGGGGTTACTGTCTCGCCTTTTTCCAGCGCCTTGAAGACAACTGTTCCGGACAAGGGACTCTTTATAATCGCGTAAGAGAGCCTGGCCCGGGTATATGCAAGATTTGCTTCAGACTGCCTGACGGCTGCCCACGCAGCGTCAAGACGGTTCTCAGCAGTGTTTAACCCTGCTTCAGCAGCGTTCTTCCGTGAATATGATGCTGCAAGCCTTGCCTCTGAAGATTTGTAGTTTGCAGCCGCCGTCTTATAGTTGGTCATAGCCGCATCCAGAGATTCTTTTGATATAACCTTCCTTGTATAGAGAGCACTTGCCCTGTCCATCTGTCTTTTCGCCTCTTCCATACGGGCCAGGGCCCCTTTCATGTCGGCTTCGGAGCTTTTAATATCCGCAACTGCGCTTGCAATATCAGCCTTTGAACTTTTGATTGCAGACCGTAATACCATGGCGTCGGCTTTTGCCTTCTCAACGCCCGCTTTTGCCTGCTCTACCAATGCCCTGAGGTCGTTGTTTACAAGCCTGAGGACAACGTCTCCCTGCCTTACTGCGTTACCTTCACTGCAGCATATGTACGAAATTGTGCCCGGCACCCCTGTTGAAATGTTGGTCTCAACACCTTCAATGATTCCGGATGTGGTTATGTATCCGGGACTCTTGCCCCCCGTTAAAAAGAAAAGTACCAGGAGGGCGGCCACTGCAATAATGATAATGGCAAAAAAAAGCAACCGTTTCTTCATTTATCAATCCCCTGTGATATCATTGTCAGTCATATCTCCATATCCGGCTTCTATTATAATAGTATTTCAAATATCAGGCAAATTTCAGCAAGGTCGGCAATCCCCGTTAGTGAACTTGGTAAACTTAAGGGACGTTGACAATCCGGTGCGTTATCTTGATGACGGCAGACTTCGTCCGGACAACAATATTGCGGAGAATGCCATCCGGCCTGGAGCCGGTCTAAACTATCTTCATGCTTATATCAACAGATGGGGCAGAGTGGGTCAGTGCTCCAACAGAGATAAAGTCTACACCTGTAAAGGCTATTTCGCGAACGTTGTCGATGCTTACACCCCCTGACGCCTCAAGGAGTGGCGAGGGTCTGTGCTCATGAGTAATTCTTACGGCCTCCTTCATCAGCTCAACGGACATATTATCAAGCATGATGATATCCGCCCCTGCATGCAGTGCCTCTGTCAGTTCTTCAATGTTCTTTACCTCAACCTCAATCTTCATCAGGTGATGGGCCTTCTTTCTGACACTTTCAACTGCGTTTTTTATCCCGCCGGCTGCCATTATATGGTTATCCTTGATGAGAATCCCGTCGTAAAGACCAAAACGGTGGTTATATCCAGCTCCTGTTCTGACAGCGTATTTTTCAAGGTATCTCATGTTTGGGGTTGTCTTTCTTGTGTCCACAATACGGGCTCCTGTGTCATTGATGAGCGCTGCAAACCTGTTTGTCAGTGTGGCAATACCGGAGAGTCTCTGTAGTATATTAAGTGCCAGCCTCTCCCCTGTCAGCAGTCCCGCAGTCGGGCCTTTCAAGGAGGCTATGACCTTTCCTTCTTTTAGCGGGTTGCCGTCAGGCAGGATTTCTTTAAAAATTATCCCCGTGTCTATTATATTGAACACCTCTTTGGCAAACCGCAGGCCCGAGAGGATAAAGTCCTCTTTTGCAAGGATAACGGCCTCCGAGACGTGATTGCCCGGTATAATAAATTCGGTTGTAAGGTCACCATGGCCTATATCCTCATTCAGGGCCTGAATGAGAAACTCCCTGACCGGGCTGTATACATATTGCACTATATTGTCCCTCTTTTCGTTCTAACGGTATCCTGTAGTCTCTGAGGCCGGGGGGGGGCATTAAAGCAAAGCTTATCTATTCTTCAGGAGTGACAGAAATCCAATGAGCCCACCTATAACCGCACCGAGCGAAAGGGTTGACTTCCAGTCAAATACAGTCTGCACATTTCCCTCTACTTTGCCGGCGAGCAGGAAGATACTCCTTGTATTTTCTGCCTTGATATCCCGGGCTGCAATGATACAGGAAGCGCTCTGTTTTATGTCGGCATCTCCCCTCGATACAATCAGTGGTGCAAAGGATGATTCCACGGATGTGTTGCCGCCGGAAGTGATAATGCTTATACTCTGGTTAACCCTTACATCTCCACCCTTGATAAGACATGCCGCTCCCTGTGTTACCTCAACCCTTTCACCATCAATGCTGAGGGCCCCAACCTGTTGTAATTCCACATGTCCGCCCTCTACGGACCTGACGGTGCTCTGTACAACATTTACAAATTCAGCATCTATAAGACTGAGGTCTTTCTTTTCAACATCCCTCTTTTTTTCACTCATTATCTTTCCCCCTGAGCTCTTCCAGTTTATTTATGCTCTCGATAATCCTCTCCTTTTTTTGCATAAATTCATTATACTTTATTTTCTCTTTCTCAACAACATTCTTTGGTGCCTTTCTTATGAAATCTTCATTGAGAAGCTTTCTGTCAAGAGACGATATGGATTGCTCGACCTTTTGCATATCCTTCCTGAGTCTTTTGATTTCCGCATCGACATTCAAAAGCCCTTCGAGCGGGACGTAAACCTCAAGGTGATCCCTGACCGAAGTGGCGACTCCCTTTCCTTTTGTAACCTCTGTCCCGATGCTGAGCTCTCTGGTCCTTGCAAGTTTACTTATATACAGGGAGTTTCCGGCAAGGATTTCCTCTGTCTCCTTATTGTAGGGTCTGATGAGTACGAAGAGCTCAAGTGACGGTGGTATGTTTAATTCACCGCGAATGGTCCTGATTCCAGTGATAGCCTCCATGATATAGGACATCTTTTCCTCGGCCTCAATATCTCTCTCCTTGTAATGGGGGAACGGACTGAGCATGATGGTCTCTCCCTTGTGGGGAATTGTCTGCCAGACCTCCTCGGTAACAAACGGCATGAAGGGATGCAGCAGCCGGAGAGAGCTTTCGAGGACATAAAGCAGGCATTTCAGTGTTGCCCTCCGGAGTGCGTCATTGTTTGTATTATTATAAATAACGGGTTTTGAGAGTTCTATGTACCAGTCACAGAATTCGTGCCAGATAAATTGATAGATTGAAGTGGCTGCGTCGTTGAACCTGTATTCCGTCAGGGCCGCGTTAATGTCGTCCGAAGTTTTTGCAAGCCTGCTCAGTATCCATCTTCCCGGGGTATCAAGGTCTTCCCGCCAGTTGTTACCGTTTGATGGTAATGCTTCTTCTTCCGCTATATTCGTATTTATAAACCTCGAAGCGTTCCATAGCTTGTTAATGAAATTCTTGTATCCCTCAACCCT
>CAZXDE010000057.1:0-2632 GCA_964639515.1 uncultured Thermodesulfovibrio sp. | reverse complement strand
TCAAATCCTGTAATCAGCACATTCGTGGGATAGAATGTCTCAAGATCCTCTGTCTTCTCAGGCCAGCCAAGGGTGGAAAAGGGCCACAGGGCGGAGGAAAACCAGGTGTCCAGTACGTCGGGGTCGCGGAGCAGTTCCTTGCTGCCGCAAAACGGACATTCTCCCGGGTCCTGTCTTGAACATATCGGAGTTACGGATTTATCTACCTTAACCGTATTGGCATTTTTTATAATGTCTTCAGGAGCGAGCCCTCTCAGCCTTAATTCCGTGTATGTTCCGGCCTGAACGTTGTCACCGCCGACATTCAGAGGCTTGCGGAAACTTATATATATGAGGTCTCCATGGTGTTGTCCTTCCCCTGTCCTGCAGTAAGGGCAGTACCAGACGGGTATTTGATGACCCCACCATATCTGTCGGGATATGCACCAGTCTCTTATATTTTCCATCCAGGCGTAATAGCTGTTTGCCCAGCCCTCGGGGATAATCTGAATCCTTTCGTCCCGTACGGCCTTTATTGCGTCTTCAGCAAGCCCCTTGACATTTACGTACCACTGCACTGTTGAGAAGGGTTCGATTATTGTCTTGCACCTGTAACAGTGTCCAACGGAGTAAACGTGTTTTTGTTCTTTCTCGATAAGGTCGAGTTGCTTTAGATCCTCAATCACCTTTTTTCTGCATTCATACCTGTCAAGTCCGGCATATTTTTTCCCCGCTGTATCCGTCATTGTTCCGTCTTCGGCAATAACCGTGATAAAGGGGAGGTTGGGGGTCTGCCTTCTGGCCATTGCCTCGTCATTAAAGTCATGCGCAGGGGTGACCTTTACAGCACCGGTGCCGAACCGGGGGTCTACCATCTCATCTGCAATTATGGGAATCTCCCGTCTTGTCAGTGGGAGCTTGATCCTCTTGCCTATAAAGTCCTTATACCTGCCGTCCTCCGGGTGTACGGCTACGGCACTGTCGCCAAGCATGGTCTCGGGTCTTGTAGTGGCCACTACTATGTATCCGCTGTCGTCAGTCAGGGGGTAGCGTATGTATATGAGCTTTCCCTCAAGGTCTTCATGCTCCACCTCAAGGTCGGAAAGGGCCGTATGACACCTTGGGCACCAGTTGATCAACCGGAGATCCCTGTAGATCAGGCCATCCTGAAACAGCCTTACAAAGACCTCCCTGACAGCCTCTGAAAGCCCCTCGTCGAGCGTGAACCTCTGCCTTGACCAGTCACATGAGGCACCCAGACGTTTGAGCTGGTTGATTATCCTCTCCCCGTATTCCCCTTTCCACTCCCAAACCTTCCGGATGAATTCCTCTCTGCCAAGGGTATAACGGTCAATTCCATCTTTTGCCAGTTCTCTTTCTACTACATTCTGTGTTGCGATACCGGCATGGTCGGTTCCGGGCAGCCACAATGCCCTGTATCCATGCATCCTTTTCCACCGGATAAGTATATCCTGAAGGGTTGCGTTCAGGGCGTGACCCATATGTAGAGAGCCCGTGACATTCGGTGGGGGGATTACTATGCTGTATGCTTCTCCGTCCGGGTTTACCTCCGGCCTGAAAAATCCTTTCTTTTCCCAGAGTTCATACCATTTCATCTCATCTTCGAACCTGTAGTTCTTCTCAAGTTCACTCATATTTAAAGCTCCTGTCACTATTATTTCGATAGAAAATTTGTTTCAGCATGATTGTGCCCTGTGCTGTATTCTTTTATTTGTTAAGAGCGGCCTGGTTTTTTTAACAACTCAAGGTTATTTCTGAGTAAATCCTTATTACAGAAGATGCATTGGGTGGGGGAAATTATATATTTTTTTGTCTCTTACGTCAAGGGGGTGAGAAGGGAGTTCAGGATCAGGGTAACAAATCCAGCATTTAAGACAGCATTTATGCTTTAAAACTCAGGGGTTATGACAGTGTTGTTCTCAGAGTACGGATTTAATCTTCTCGACCTCCCTGTTAATGATGGTCTCGGCAAGGTCAGGGACGGTTTCCCATATGATCTTTTCAACCTGCTGTTTTAACGAGGAACCTATCTCTTCCATCATATTACTGACGGTCTCTTCTATGAGTCGGGGGGCGGTATCAAGTATTATCTTCTCTATTGCCGGCTTCATGAGGTTGTTGACGCTGTCCAGTATAATCGCCTGTACATCAAGAGACTCCAGCGTCTCCTTCATCCTCTCCTCAACAGAAGATGTAAAGGCGGTATAGAACTCATTGCTGTCAAGTGAATTGACCACCTCTGATATCCTTTCTTCAGCAATAGCCCTGAACATCTCCTTCATTTCTTCCGTTCCAGGGAACGGAACTGCCGGTTCCTGCCTTTTTTCTCCAACAGTTGTCCTGTCTCCGGTTATGGACAGCTCTTCACCTTTAATCTCTTCGAGTTCTTCCAGGGTTTCATCGTCTTCTTCAAAAGTCAGCTCTTCTTCCAGGGCGAATGTATCCCCGGAAGGTTCCAGAGAAGGTTCCATGGTCAATTCCTCTTTTTCCCACTCCTCTATTGTCTCTGTTTCAGGGAGGGCAGGTGTTTCAGAGGGTTCAACCGTTTCAAGAGTTTCAACTATTTCAAGCGTTTCAGCAGTTTCAACGGTTTCGCCTTCACTTAGTTCAAACTCCTCTTCAAGTGTCTCTG
>CAZXDE010000056.1:9636-10791 GCA_964639515.1 uncultured Thermodesulfovibrio sp. | reverse complement strand
CCAAGGGAGCTCCAGATCAGGATGGCTGCTACAATATACAGGGATGGCATCAGGAAAGACTCAGCCCTTTTATCTGCTCCAGCACGCTCTGTCTGATTTCAGAGGCTGATTTTTTATCAATGAATCTCATCACTCCATCACTCCATCACTCCATCACTCCATCACTCCATCACTCGTATCCGTTTCACGCCTCAATATCCATATCTGATCAAAGGGATTTTCCTGATAGACCTTTACAACCCCCAGTCTCAGCAGTTCTAAAAGTGCAAGGAAGGTGACTATGAACTGGGTAGGTGTGTGGTTGTTTTCAAATATATCCTCAAACCTCAGGGTCTTCTCTCCTTCGAGTCTTTCAGTAATAAGGTTCATTCTGTCCTTTACAGTAAGGGTCTCTCTCGTGATAGCCACTATCTCGGGAGGTGCTGTATCAAGAAGGTTTTTAAGTGCAGCTATCAGATCAAAGATGTTTGCATCGAAGAGATATGGCTGACTTTCCGTCTCTTCAGTCTCGGGCAGAGAGGGTTCCCTCCAGAAATAATCAGACCACCTTTCCTGTCTGTCCTTCAGGTCGAAGGCCATATTTCTGAAGGCCTGATACTCTATAAGTCTTTCAACAAGCTCTATCCTCGGGTCTTCCCGGTCCTCAGGCGGTACATCCTCATCAACCGGCAGCAGCATCCTGGTCTTTATCTGAATAAGAGTGGCTGCCATCACAATAAACTCCCCGGCAATCTCGAGGTTCAGTTCCTTCATCAGGTCAAGATACTCTATATACTGATGTGTAATCCCGGATATAGGTATGTCATAGATATCTATCTTGTTTTCCCTGATAAGGTGCAGCAGCAGGTCGAGGGGGCCTTCAAACAGGGGTAGTTTTATGCTGTAGCCGGTCTCTGCCATTTTCGTGCAGTAATTATCTTACTCTTCTTCCTTCAGAAGTTTGTATTCGATACTGTCAACAAGTGCCTGCCAGGAGGCCTCGATTATATTTTCGCTAACGCCCACAGTGCTCCATCTGCCCTCGGCATCACCTGATTCAATCAGTACCCTCACCTTTGCCGAGGTTCCCCTGCCGGCTGCCAGTACTCTTACCTTATAGTCAATGAGTTTGACGGCCTTCAATTGTGGATAGAAGTTTTCAATCGCTTTTCTCAG
>CAZXDE010000056.1:1791-9536 GCA_964639515.1 uncultured Thermodesulfovibrio sp. | reverse complement strand
TTTGCAATGGCGGAGACATGCATTCCGCCTTTATGGGCAAATGCGCTTTCCCCCACATAGGGCTGTCGTTTGAAGTGTCTCAGGTTTGCAATTTCGGTTACAAACCGTGATGTCTCCATGAGCCTGTTGAGCTGCCTCTCAGTGATGCACCCGTAACCAAGCTTGATCTGGAGGTTTGGGATTATGGAGCAGAGGTTGGCATTACCGCACCTCTCTCCAAGGCCGTTTATTGTGCCCTGTACATGCCGGGCCCCTGCCTGGACTGCTATCACGGAGTTTGCCACACCACACTCGGAGTCATTATGGGCATGTATGCCTATAGGGGTTTTTAAGACCTTTTTTATTTCGAATGTTATCTTTTTTACTTCTCCGGGGAGGGTGCCGCCGTTTGTATCGCACAGGACAAGACAGTCTGCGCCTGCCTCCCTGGCTGCAAGCAGAGACTTTACGGCATAATCCGGGTTGTCCCTGTAGCCGTCGTAGAAATGTTCGGCATCAAAGAAGACCTTATCCAGCCTCTCCCTGAGATAGCGGATTGTGTTATATATGATGTCGAGGTTTTCCTTGAGGCTTATCCTCAGGGCATGTTTTACATGAAAATCCCAGGACTTGCCGAAGATAGTGGCAATTCCGGTCTCTGCGGCAAGGATGGATTTTACGTTGCCGTCGTCTTCCACCTTGATTCCTGCCCTGTGGGTACTGCCGAAGGCCACAACAGCGGCATTCTGCAGGTGCAGCTTCCTTGCCTTTCTGAAATAGCGGGCATCCTTTGGATTGGCCCCGGGAAAGCCGCCTTCAATGTAATGGACGCCGAACTCATCGAGTTTCTCTGTAATCCTTAGCTTGTCCTCTACAGAGAAGTTTACATCCTCGGCTTGGGAGCCGTCCCTCAATGTTGTATCGTAAACCTCTATTTTCGTCATTTCCCTACTCCTTACGAATCTCTAACGGTTATTAATAAATTACTCTAAATCTGATTTAAAAAACAAGAAACATTCGGAGCCTGAAACAGTAATTGCCGGTATTTTGAGTTATTGAGTTGAAAGAAATCCGCCTTAAGAGTTAAAATAGATGCCCAAGGTTATTTTTCCCCCTATAAATTCAGTGAAAGGAGTTGTCTGATGCCTGAAGGAATCAAGATACTTACGGGTAATGCCAATAGGTCCCTTGCTGAGGAGATATCGAATTTTCTCGGTGAACCCCTTACGGACGCTACTGTTACAAGTTTTATCGATGGAGAGATAATGGTCCATATTGATGAGAACGTCAGGGGGGCTGATACTTTTGTCATCCAGCCTACATGTACCCCTGTTAATCATAATATAATGGAGTTATTATTGATCATTGATGCCCTGAAGCGGGCATCTGCAAGGAGAATTACCGCTGTTATCCCTTACTATGGTTATGCCAGACAGGACAGAAAGGTGCAGCCCAGGGTCCCGATTTCTTCAAAGCTTGTGGCAGACCTTATTGAGACTGCCGGAACTCACAGGGTCCTTGCCATGGACCTGCATGCCGGGCAGATACAGGGGTTTTTCGATATCCCGGTTGATCATCTCTACGCCACCCCGGTTCTTCTTGACCACATACGAGAGCACTATCCAAATGGCGACCTTGTCATTGTATCCCCGGATGCCGGTGGTGTTGAGAGGGCAAGGGCCTTTGCAAAGAGACTCGGATGCTCACTTGCCATAATTGATAAACGGAGAGAGCGTTCAAATGTTTCTCAGGTAATGAATGTTATCGGTGATGTCACGAACAAGGATGCAATGATACTTGATGATATAATCGATACCGCCGGGACTACGGTACAGGCGGCAGAGGTCCTGAAGGAGAGGGGAGCCAGGAGGGTTTCTGCTGCATGTACGCATGCCGTATTCTCGGGGCCGGCCATAGAGAGGATAAACGCCTCTACCCTTGAAGAGGTTATAGTCACAAATACCATACCACTTGACATCAAAATGAGAAAATGTAGTAAAATAGTAAGTTTAAGTATAGCCCGTATTTTTGCTGAATCAATAAAGAGAATACATGAGGAAACATCGATCAGTTCCTTATTTGTGTAGTTAAAAATACTGTTTTTGACGCAGATTAACCAGGATGTCAAAAACTGCGTCCTGATTTTGAAGGAGGAATAAATGGAAAGGATTACTTTGAATGCAGAACACAGGACCGAGGCAGGAAAGGGAATTGCACGGTCGTTGAGACGTCAGGGATATATGCCTGCCGTGATTTACAGGGCGGGCAAGTCAACGCCTATAAAACTGAAGAAGCAGGATATTGTTAATTTTCTGAATTCCACAATGGGCGAACAGGTGATGGTTAATCTCAGGTTTTCCGATGGTAACCTAAGGCTGGCCCTGTTGAAGGATTATCAGGTTGACCCCGTAAAGGGGGAGCTCCTGCATACTGATTTTTATGAGGTTTCACTCAAGGAAAGGGTGAGGGTAACGGTCTCCATAGTGCTGACCGGTGAACCCGTAGGTGTCAAGAAGGAGGGGGGGATATTGCAGCAGGCCCATTCTGAAGTGGAGGTCGAGTGTTTACCTGATGTGATTCCCTCGCATCTTGAGATTGATGTCAGCGGGTTGAAAGTCGGTCACTCTTTACACGTCAGTGACCTTTCCCTTCAGGAGGGTATCAAGGTTTTCGATAGTCCTGAAGAAGTGATAGCAACGGTCATAGCGCCGACCATGGAGGTTGAAGCAGTTGCTTCTGAAGAAGCGGAGACTGCCCAGCCGGAGGTTATAAAGAAGGGTAAGAAGGAAGAAGCGGAAGAGGGTTGATATAGTTGTGGGTGATAGTCGGCCTGGGCAACCCCGGCAGAAAATACAGCGGGACGCGTCATAACACAGGATTCAGGGTAATCGATTCCCTGTCGGAGAGGCTATCCGTAGTCTTTACTGAAAAAGAGAAGTATATAAAAGGTGAGGGGTTTTATAAGGATAACAGACTTGTCCTTATAAAACCCCTCACTTATATGAACCTCAGCGGAGCGGTGGTCAGGGAGGTTTTAAGGATGAGGAATTGTCCTTCTGAGAGGCTCATTGTCGTTCATGACGACCTTGCCCTGCCGGTGGGAAGGATCAAGATCAGGGAGAGGGGTTCCTCCGGTGGACACAGGGGCATTCAGTCCATTATCGAATCCATAGGCACAAATGAATTCATTCGTGTAAAAATAGGGATCGGCAGGTCCCCGGAAATTCCTTCCGAAGTCTATGTCCTTAAAAAATTCACTCCTCAGGAGAGAGAGATTATCAATGAGGCTGTTGATTCGGCATCTGATGCAGTCCTGTCTATTATTGACAAAGGTGTAAGCAGGGCGATGACCGAGTACAACAGATAGCCCTTCCCATGAAAAAGAAGAATCCACGGTTGCTGGCACTTCGTGCTTTAGATGAAATATGGCGGAAGGACAAGAGACCCCGGGAGGTGCTTGACTCTTATGCCGGCACACTTGACAGCAGGGACATGGCCTTCATCCAGGAGCTGGTCTATGGTGTTATCAGAAACCGGCTTTACATTGACCGGTGCCTGACGGCATACCTGAAGAATCCCTCAGGACTTAAACATGCTACCCTGAATAACCTGAGACTTGGCGTCTATCAGGCCTTTTTTATGCGGGTCCCTGACAGGGCTATAGTATTTGAGACAACAGAGGTTGAAAAGTCTGCTGGAAGAAACGCAGGGCTTGTCAATGCAGTGCTCAGAAAGGTCGTAACCGGGAATGCCCGCCCTCCTTTGCCGGAGGACCCGGCAGAGAGGATATCAATAGTTACGTCTCATCCCGTATGGCTTGTAAAAAGATGGATTGAACGATTTGGTGTTACTGAGGCAGAGGCACTGGCAGAGGCAAATAATACGATACCACCGCTGACCCTTCGTGTAAATACACTCAGAACAGACAGGGAAAAAGTAGCCGCGAGATTGTCGGATATGGGCATGGAGTTCAAATACACAGACTTCTCACCTGTCGGGATAAAGATACAGGGTAGTTATGTATTCAGGGAGATAGAGGGTTTGCTGGGCGATGTCTTTATTCAGGATGAGGCGGCTCAACTGATAACTTTTCTTTTACAGCCCCGGGAGGGTCAGGCAATACTCGATGCCTGTGCAGCCCCGGGAGGAAAGACGACCCATATTGCCGAGTTGACCGGGGACAGGGCAAGGGTCTATGCAGTGGAGAACAGTGCCGAACGGTTAGGGATTTTAAAGGAAAATGTCCGCAGACAAGGCCTCGGGTCAGTTAAGATGATATGCTCGGACATAGGGGAGTTCAAGCCCCCGGAAGGTTTTCACAGAATTCTGCTCGATGCCCCGTGTTCGTCCCTTGGTGTTATCAGGCGTAATCCGGATGTCCGGTACAAACACAGTCCGGAGGTACTGAGACGTTTTCATGAAAAACAGGTGGAGATGCTTACCACTGTGAGCAGGCATCTTCTTCCCAACGGGATACTGCTGTATTCCGTCTGTTCTACAGAGCCTGAGGAAGGGGAAGATGTTA
Source organism: uncultured Thermodesulfovibrio sp. (assembly GCA_964639515.1). Lineage (GTDB taxonomy): Bacteria > Nitrospirota > Thermodesulfovibrionia > Thermodesulfovibrionales > JdFR-85 > BMS3Bbin07. The sequence goes on along the minus strand of CAZXDE010000056.1, from coordinate 5,032 downwards.
TAGGGAGTTTCTTGCATAAAGAGAGGGATTTTTTTATTATAGAGGACACGGAATCTTTACCCTCAACTTATGATAAAGGCCCTGCAGTGGATAATTTGAGAGAACCTGTAAATGATGGGGGATACTTCAGGACCTATCCGCACAGGCATGATATGGACGGTTTCTTTGCAGTGAGGCTCTCAAGAAAAGGAATATGAAAGGTTTTATAAAAATAAGCCTCTACATCTTGCTGTTTATCTTCCTGGCCATTCTGAGCAGTTATCTTACCTTTTGGGTGATGGGTTCTAAAAAGACCGTTACAGTCCCCGATCTCAGGGGGCAGAGCCTTGTTGAGGCCAATAAGGCGCTCCTGTCAAAGAGGCTTTATCTGAAGATAGGGGGTGAAGACTTCAGTACTGAAGTGCCGACCGGATATATCATCAGGCAGGAAATCCCCCCGGATAACAAGATAAAGGAAGGGCGTACCATACGGGTAATAATCAGTAAGGGGCCGCGGATATACTATATGCCGTCATTTGTCGGGTTCAATCTGGACGAGGCAAGAGAACTTGCAATAAAAAAGAGTATAAAGATCAGAAAGATCATCAAGGTTCACTCTGATAGTTTTGAGAAGGGGACAGTGATTGCACAGAGACCCGCCCCTGAGGAGAAGGGTTCGGATAATATTACCTTTCTTCTGAGTAAAGGACCTTTTCAGACACTTTATTCGTGCCCTGATTTTACGAAGCTGTCTCTTGATGAGGCAAAGGCCCTGTCAGACCGGCTGGGGATTGAGCTTGAATTGATCGATTACGGCAGTGTCATAGCAGAGCAGACACCTCCCCCGGGAAGTATTATAAGGAAAGGAGAGTCCGTTAAATTAAAATTAAAGTACGAGGAGGAACAGGAGATCAGATGGTTATGATTGCGCCGTCCATACTTTCGGCTGATTTTACCCGGCTTGGCGAAGAGATAAGGAAGGCAGAGGAAGCCGGAGCCGATATGATTCATATTGATGTAATGGATGGCCATTTTGTTCCGAATATCTCCGTAGGTCAGGAAGTGGTGAGAGGGCTCAGGAAGGCCACAGGTCTGCCCTTTGATGTTCACCTTATGATAGAAGACCCTGACAGGTATCTCTCTGACTTTGTTAATGCCGGGGCTGATATAATTACAGTGCATCTGGAGGCCACCTCCCATCTGCACAGAACGGTTCAGTGGATAAAAGAAAGCGGTAAAAAGGCAGGGGTTTCAATCAATCCGGCCACCCCGGTGTGGAGCCTTGAAAGCATACTTTCAGAGGTTGACCTCGTGCTTGTCATGTCGGTCAACCCGGGGTTTGGCGGGCAGAGCTTTATTCCACAGAGTCTTGACAAGATTAAGACGCTGAAGAGGATTGTCCGGGAGAGGGGGCTTGATATCCTTATTGAGGTTGATGGGGGTGTCAAGATAGATAATGCGCGAGAGATTGCTGATGCAGGTGCGGATATACTGGTTATGGGGTCGGCTTTCTTTAACTCAGAGGATTATTCTGAAGTTGTCAGGAGATTCAGGGTGGAGAATGGGGCCTGATATTGCCGTTTCAGACTCCGGGGTGCATTATATCCACAGAGGGCTTGCCTGATGTCAAGAGGGTTGGGTGGAAATATAGTTGGAACTGCGAGGCCTGACAGTCCTGCTGAAAGGGCCGGTATCAGGCCTGGTGATATGTTGCTGACCGTTAACAGAAAGAGAATCCACGATTCAATCGATCTTGTTTTTTATACTGATGACCTGGATTTGAATATCTCGGTAAAGAGAAAGGACAGGATTATACGGACCACGGTAATAAGGGAGGAAGGAGAGGACCTCGGTATCGAGCTTCATCCGTTTCGCATAAAGACCTGCAGGAACCGGTGCATTTTCTGCTTTGTGAGTCAGTTGCCAAAGGGGTTGAGGCGTAGCCTTTACATCAGGGACGAGGATTTCAGGATGTCTTTTCTCTACGGTAGCTACATTACCCTGTCCAACATAACCCCTGCAGAAAAGAAGAGGATTATTGAACAGAGATTAAGCCCCCTTTACATCTCGGTCCATTCCACAGACAGGGAGACAAGAAACACTCTTCTTGGTAATAATAATGCTGTGGATATAATGAAGGAACTGAAATGGTTTGCAAAGAACAGAATACGCATTCATGTACAGATTGTCCTCTGTCCGGGATACAATGATGGGGATAAGCTCATGAGTACCATAAATGACCTGCATAAATTCTATCCATATGTCTCATCTATTGCAGTTGTGCCTGTTGGTCTGACGAGGCACAGGAAGACTCCACTGAAGCCGGTGGGGAAAGACGAAGCCCTTGAAACCGTTTCTATAATATCGGATTTCCAGAAGAGGTTTATGAAAAAGCACGGTGATGCCCTGGTATATGGCTCTGATGAACTTTATATCCGGGCGGAAAAGAAGTTTCCTTCCCTTAAGTATTATGGTGAATTTCCACAGATTGAAAATGGTATTGGTATGGTTGCTCTTTTTCTTCATAAGGCTGCAAGGATAAAATCCCTTAAAAGGCCCTCCGGACAGAGATTCATGACCGTAACCGGAGTGTCCTTTTATCCATTCCTCAGCAGATTTGTTGAGCGCCTGAACAACCAGGTCTGTATAGATGTTATCCCTGTGGAGAACAGGTTTTTTGGTGAAACGGTGACAGTAGCAGGGCTGCTTACAGGAAGGGATATCATACAGAGCGTTGCTGATTTATCTTCTGACCATGATGTGCTGCTTCTCCCTGACGTTATATTCAGGGACGGGCAGGATGTCCTTCTCGACGACATAACAGTGGAAGAACTGGAACGTATATTGAGGATCAGGGTGAGAGTGATTGATCCGACCCCCCGGGGATTAACAAACGCACTGGAGGAATAAAAAATATGTCTATTAATGCCGGAACAAAAATAACAGGTCTTATCGGTTATCCTGTAGGGCATAGCCTGTCGCCTGACATGCACAATGCCGCCTTTGAGCATCTTGGTCTGAATTACTGTTATATTGCCATGCCTGTTAACCCCGGAGGCCTTCCGGATGCCGTTAAGGGCATAAGGGCGCTGAACTTCCACGGCTGCAATATTACCGTGCCGTATAAACAGGATGTAATCCCGCTTCTGGATGAGATTGATGCCGAGGCAGGTTTTATCGGTGCCGTAAATACCATAAGGAATGACAGTGGTGTGTTGAAGGGGTTTAATACAGACGGCAGGGGGTTTATGGAGTCATTGAA
>CAZXDE010000056.1:0-1691 GCA_964639515.1 uncultured Thermodesulfovibrio sp. | reverse complement strand
ATACGCCGCTCATAAGGGGTGCAGGAGAGAAGGGGTGCAAGACTGTTAACGGCCTTGGAATGTTGCTCTGGCAGGGGGTGTTTGCCTTTCAGATATGGACAGGTGATCTCCCTCCTGTTGACCTGATGAGAGAGATTTTGGTCAAGGGAATGAAAGACCGGTAACAATCCCCGCCGTCTCAGCGGCGGGGAGCGCCGTTATTTTCCGGATTACTTTTTTGCAGGTATGGCTTCAATAAGGGTCAGACCGTATTTTTCGTGCTGAAAAGGATGAATTGTGGGGAAGTTTGAATAGAGCCAGCTATTAAATATCTCCTTTCCTCCCTCATAAACCGTTACATGGACTGCCGGATTCTTGAGTTCTGCTGAAGCCGAGGTTATGCTCAGTCCATCCATTCTGAAATCAGGCAGGAAATCTCCAACTTTAATCTTTATATTCGAGTTTGGAATTTTGTACTCAGAGCCAAGCTTTATAGTGACCACTTGTTTTTTGTTTGAAGTCTTGTCGAGTATCTCTATTTTAACGGCTTCCCATTTGCCCTGAACAAAATCCGGGACAACAATCCTCGTTTCCCCTTTGGGCATCATTGATTCATGAGCCGGTGCAGGCTCCGGTGCCTGTTGTACGGGTGCTTCTTTCTTTTTACATGCCCCAAAAGATAACAGTAAAACAATTCCTGCCGCTATAGCAATAAACCTGACTTTCATGTCTCCTCCTCTTGAGATTAGATGTTAAATTAGAGTCAGATTTTAGCACTTTATTTAAAAATTTATCAATCTTGAATCACAACTGTGAATTGCTGATATGCCCGGCTTTCTCCCCGTGCCTTTGAGGTGTTATAATAGAAACGTATATTTGATGAAGTCGTAAAAAGTCTGAAAATGCCGTTTCTGTCATTGCGAGCAGCGCGAAGCAATCTCTATCCGTATGATTTTAAAACAGATTGCTTTGTCGCTTCGCTCCTCGCAATGACAATTAGTTTTTTTACGTAACCATCATGCTTTATAGTTGAATAAATTTTTATTTTAAGGATATGGTGAAGGAATTGAGGATTACAGCGGGTACGGCAAAGGGAAGAAGGTTGAAGGCCGTTGCCGTCTCGGAAAGGTCGCCTTTAAGGCCGACTGCATCAAAGGTGAGGGAGGCTGTTTTTAATATAACAGGCCCCGGGATTTTTGGTGCAAGGTTCCTTGACCTCTATGCCGGTACAGGCGCCGTAGGCTTTGAAGCACTAAGCAGGGGGGCCGGCTTTGTTGAATTTGTTGAGATAAACCCCGTCAGGGTGGAGCTTATAAAGAAGACCGGCCTGGAACTTGGTTTTTCAACAAGTATGGGGGTATACAGGATGCATGCCTTTGAATATCTCAAAAAGACTATGGAGCGTGATGAGACCTTTGATTTTATCTTTATTGACCCCTCATATCAATCCGAGGAAGTGATGAAGGTATTGCCGTATATTGCAGAGGAAGGGATGCTGAGAGACGGGGGGATGGTTATGGTAGAACATTCCTCAAGGATACTGCTTCCGGAATCCGTGGGTAGTTTGAGGCAGAAGAAGAGATATATTTACGGGGATACTGTATTGACGACATTTAAATAAAACGGGGCCAGTTATAAAGTGACAAATGGTTGTTGGAAGCGATACGACAGACTCTTCACTCATTCTCGATGGACATCGTGTCCATCTCCGA
>CAZXDE010000055.1:0-10833 GCA_964639515.1 uncultured Thermodesulfovibrio sp. | reverse complement strand
ACTTCGACTATTCCGGCTATCCAAAGGTACGCAACCCCATCAGACTCGATTTTTTTTCGAGAATCCTCACCATAGCAGACCAGTATGATGCAATGACCTCTTCAAGGGTTTATGCCAGGGTACCTCTTGCACCGGACAGGGCCCTCAGTATAATAATGGAACGTTCAGGCAGTCAACTTGACCCGATACTCAGCAAATTCTTTGTCAATATGATCGGTATCTATCCTGTTGGTTCACTTGTACTGCTTGATACACGCGAGATGGGGCTTGTCTATGAATGCAATCCCCTCTTTGCCGACAGACCAAGGGTGATGATAATTGTAGATAGTACCGGCAAAAAAACGAAAGGCTTTATAACGGACCTTACGGAAAAAGACCCCACAGGTAAATACCTCAAGAGCATTGTCAAGACCCTCGATCCCAACAAATACAGGATAAACCTCGCAGAATACCTGTTGTAAGATAATCAGGCCCATGAGCCTGTAATTTTTCCGGATTAATACCTGTAATAGCTCTCAGGTGTCTGAGAGATGATGAAATTAACGGCCCTCTCCACCATTACCCTTACGGCCTTTTCCATCGATGTATTCTTATACACACTCAGCCCTGCCCCAAGGATTCCAACACCTCCCCAGCCGACTCCGAGCCCTCCGACCCTGAAAGATGATGCCTTTCCATCTACAGTGGTAGTGTTTATAATCCTCCTTGTCCTCACATCGATAATCCTGAGGTCCATGGATATATAAGCATCGTCCTTGCCAAACCTGATATCTCCTGAAACTCCGGGCAACAACCCACCGGCCTTTGGTTCAAAGGCTGTTATGGAGCCGAGGATTATAATATCAGCGGATTCCCACCCGCCGGCCTGTGGAACATCACCCTCTTCTACATACCCGCTACGGGCAAGGCCAATCTCCTCTTTTATTGTCTTGAGTTCTTCCCTGCCCCCAAGGACCACAAACCGGTTTGACTTGAAAAGTCCGCTGATGAGCATATCTCTGAGACCATCACCGATTGCGCCAGAACAGCTCGCAGCCTTACACTTTATACGCGCAACCGTTATCCTTGCCTTTGGACCATTATATATCCGGGCCTGCTGAAGAGTCGGAGCAGCCGGCTGCGGTTGAACCTCCGCCGTCGTTGATGCACAGGAAGAGATGAAAAGGGCAAGCATAACAAGCATAGTAAGGTAACATGCTCTCTTTATACCGGTACTCATATGTAACCTCCCTGTTGAAGTTTATAGAATATTTAAAAGGTTGTTAAGAGCAATATGATATAACTTACAATACGAAAAATCAATCACTTATGACATGAATCATGGAAAGAATCCTCAGGTTATATTAAAGTATAAATACAAAGGCATTAGATAACCACAGAGCACAGGAAAAAACAGATATTCCCGCAGCAAAGGAGGTCTTTTATGGACAGATTTGTAACAAACTTTATAGTCATGAGCCTGGTATATCTTGCCGTTGCATCTGTTTTAGGCATATTAATGATTCTAAACCCTGAGTTACTTACCCTAAGATTTGCCCACTCGCACTTCATGTTGCTTGGCTGGGTATCCATGATGATCTATGGGGTGGGATACCATATTCTGCCCAGATTCTCGGGAAGGCTTTTAAAGAGCAAAACAATAGCTGAGGTGCAATTCTGGCTGGCAAACCTGGGGCTTATCGGCCTTGCAATCTCTTATACGCTGGGAACATACTATTTTGATGCCGGCATTTACAGGACCCTCACTGTCCTTAGCGGTTTGATCGAGGTTTTTTCAATCCTTCTGTTCTTCTACAACATGCTTGCAACACTGCTTGCAAAAGCAGAGGGTTAGTAACAGCGGTAAACTTAATGATTCCTAAGACCCTAAGGCGCTCAGCCCCTTGGGGTCTGTAATTAAAACCCTGCCGGCCACTTCCCTGATTAACCCTGATTTCCTGAATCCGGTCATTGTCCTGATAGCAGTCTCAACAGTAGTGCCGACCATATCGGCAATATCCTGTCTGGAAAGCCGCATATCGATAAGGACACCTTCATCCGTCTGTTTGCCCAGGTTTTCAGCCAGCTTCAAAAGTAACGAGACTATCCTTGCCTCAACACGCTCAAGGGCGATGTTTTTAAGGGTTTCGTGGGCTCCTCTCATCCTGTCACCAAGGTTCATGGTCATGCAATACATGAGGGGAGGAAATCTATCCAGAATTCTCAAGAGGTCATTCCTTGAGACCTTTAAAAGGTCTGTCTTCTCCATGGCCACTGCATTTGCAGGATATGGAAATCCCCTCATAACGGCAACACCGCCAAAGAAATCGAAGGGCGATATGATCTCTATAATTATCTCCTTGCCGTCCTGAGACAGCTTGGTTATCTTGACCTTTCCCTTCATCACAAAGTAAAGATAGTCCGGAGGGTCACCCTCTGCAAAAATGACTTCTTTCCTTGAAAACGATGATGACCTCAGATAGGGCTCAATCTCCCGTAGCTCCTCTTCTTCAAGGTCTTTGAATAATTCAATTTTTCGCATCTCGGAAACCATAACACTTAAATGATATAGAAAACACATGAGAAAATACAATCTCAACCTGTTCATAGTTTTTTCATAATGTGTTACTATAATAATTAAAAATCCAAGAACGGAGGTCTGTATGACTAAATTTTTTATCCTGTTGTCCTCGTTTCTGCTCCTGTTGTTCAGTGTTAGCCCCCCCTCCCTTGCGGCATCCGGCAAATGTAATATCTCCAAAGAAGCGGCCTACGATACTTTGAAAGGCTTTGACCCACGGGCAAAAGTAGTTGGTGTTCAGCAATCACCGGTTAAAGGGCTCTGTGAAGTCAGCCTTGAAGTCGGAGGCAAAAAAGTCCTCGTTTACATTGACGCCTCAAAGAAAAACCTGGTGCTGGGGTCAATTGTTGATGTAAAGACAAAGGTCAACCTGACACAGCAGAGAATGACTGATATGAACAGGGTTGATACTTCTAAGATACCTCTCGACGATGCCTTGATATTGGGTAAGGCAGATGCAAAGTATAAAGTTATAGTCTTTGACGACCCCGACTGACCTTACTGTGCAAAACTTCATCAGGAGATGAAGAAGATTGTAAAGGAAAGAAACGACATAGTCTTTTATCTGAAGATGTATCCTCTGACAAGCATTCATCCGGATGCTTATAATAAGTCAAAGACCATAGTGTGCGAGAAATCCATCAAGGTACTTGAAGATGCCTATGCAAAGAAAACCATTCCTGCACCCTCGTGCAAGACGGATGCTATCGACAAGAATATAGCGCTTGCTAAAAAACTTGGTATAAGGGGAACACCTGCCATCATTCTTCCTGACGGCAGGCTGGTGAGCGGGAACAAAAAGGCTGAAGACTTGATCAAGCTTATAGTGGGTAAATAATTTTTAAACTTGATGTTTAAAAAAATACGGCAGGGCATCCCTCACATATAAACTGGAGGGTACCCTGCCGTTTTACTACTGCCAGACTACTCTATTTCAATCCTGTTCAGGCTATAATAAATATATGTCCGCTGCAATCTATATTCATATCCCCTTCTGTATAAAAAAGTGCAATTACTGTGATTTTACCTCTATTCCTTTTAATGAACCCATTAAAGATCGCTACTTGAAGGCATTAATGAAAGAAATAGAAACGACCCCGTTTGCCGGTAAGATAGAGACCGTCTATATTGGCGGGGGAACACCCTCTTTGCTTGAACCTTCAGAGATAGAGACAATAATAAACAAGCTTGAACAAAAATTCCATCTTGTCCCTAAAGTTGAGATAACACTCGAAGTTAATCCCGGGACCATTGATCTCCCCAAAGTCAGGGAATTACTCAATACAGGTATCAACAGGTTAAGCATAGGCATACAGTCCATGAACCCCGGGGAACTCAGGTTTCTTGGTAGAGTGCACGACGAGACTGACTCACGGAATGCATTGAAATGGATAAGCAGGTATTTTGATAACTTCTCCGTTGATATCATATATGGTATACCCGGACAGGACCTTGCGGGATTAAGAGATAATTTAAACCAGGTACTCAGCTACAACCCGCCTCATATCTCAGCATACGAACTGTCTGTTGAAAAAGGCACTCCACTTTCATACATGCTGGCTGAAGGAAAGGTAATGATTCCGGGTGATGATGACAAAATTGCCATGTATGAACTTGTATCAGACTTACTTGCAGGAAAAGGTTATTTACATTACGAAATTTCCAGTTATTCCCGGAAAGGCTATCATTGCAGACACAATATGAACTACTGGATGCGGGGACAGTATCTGGGATTCGGCGCCTCAGCACATGCCTTTATCCGGGAGACCAGGCTGCGCAATACGCCGGACATCACAGGTTATATCCGGCTTATGGAAGAAAAAGGCAGGGCAGTAGTGGAAGAGATAGCACTGACAGACCTCGACAGGATCAACGAAGAGATATTTTTACGGCTCAGGACGGACAGGGGGATTAACACCGATATAATATCAACTGCCCCTGAACTGCTTCATCTCCTTGAGCAGGAAGGCCTTATCCTGAAGAAGAACGGCTGGATCCGTCTGACGGAAAAGGGAATGCTCCTTTCAAACAGGGTAATCGTCGAGATATTAGACTCAATTGAGAAAACCACGGTTATGCCTGCCGTTTGACATTTATTCTTTCTATTAACTATACTTAAATCATAAAAAGAACTTAAATATAAGAATCTGATGTCCCTGGGGGAGGCTAAGGCCTGAGAGCCCCGCAAAAACTTTGTGCGGGGGACCCATAGAACCTGATCCGGGTTATACCGGCGTAGGGAAAGGGATGGAAGCCGTATTCCATCCAGGGATACGGTTTTTTTGTTTTTTAATCATGCCGGGCAAACTATTGGAGTGATGGAGAAGTGGAGGAATGGAGAAACAAACAATTCAACGCTCCAATCCAGTTATATATGAGAATACGTTTAAACGGAGAGGAATACATCACCGGGGATATAAAGACCGTAGAAGACCTCCTGAAGGAGCTTGATATCCATCCGGAAAGGGTTGCTGTAGAAGTAAATATTGAGATTATCAGCAAGTCTGATTACGGGACTTATATCCTGAAAGATGGCGATACGGTAGAGGTTGTAAGTTTTGTGGGAGGAGGATGTTATGGAAGACAGATTTGTTATACGGGGAGTAGAGTTTAAGTCAAGGCTGTGGGTTGGAACAGGCAAATACAGGGATTTTGAGGAAACAGCAAAGGCAATTGAAGAATCCGGGACAGACGTTGTTACAGTTGCAGTCAGAAGAATAAATATCCTGGACAGGAAATCACCAAATCTCCTTGACTACATAGACCCGAAAAGATACAAAATCCTTCCCAATACTGCAGGTTGTTACACAGTTGAGGATGCCCTGAGATACTCTCGCCTCGCAAGGGAGGCCGGGGTCTCCGACATGGTTAAGCTTGAGGTTATAGGCGATGAAAAGACACTTTTTCCGGATGTTTGCGGACTCCTCAAAGCAACCGAGATACTTGCCAAAGAGGGCTTTATTGTCTTCCCTTACACCAATGATGATCCCATCATTGCAAAGAGACTCGTTGATGCAGGCGCTGCTGCGGTAATGCCCCTTGGTGCGCCTATCGGTTCCGGCCTCGGCATAAGAAATCCGTACAATATAAAGATAATCCTTGAGACCGTTGATGCCCCTGTAATTGTTGATGCCGGTGTTGGAACTGCTTCCGACTCGACAATTGCAATGGAGCTTGGCTGTGATGCGGCTCTTATAAATACAGGAATCGCCGGGGCCAAAGACCCTGTTGCAATGGCCAGGGCAATGAAACATGCCGTTATTGCAGGCAGACTTGCCTATAAGGCAGGCAGAATTCCGAAAAAACTTTATGCAACTGCAAGCAGTCCCCTTGAAGGAATGCTACTGTAAACACTGAAAAACCGAGGTTAAAACTATGACAAGAATAGAATCAGCAAAAAACGGAGACATAACAGAGGAGGTCAGGAGATGCGCTGAGCTGGAAGGTGTCTCCCCTGAAATATTGAGCAGGGACATTGCAGAGGGATTTACTGTAATCCTTCGCAATAATATTCATCAGATTGAACCGGTTGCAGTAGGCAAAGGGCTTAAGACAAAGATCAACGCAAATATCGGCACATCAAAAGACCGTATCTCTTTTGATGAGGAGATGGAGAAGCTGGACACCCTCGTCAGGTATGGGGCAGATGCAGTTATGGACCTTTCCACAGGCGGTCCGATAAAAGACATGAGGCGATTGATGCTCGGAAAATCTCCTGTGCCCATAGGAACCGTTCCTATTTATGAGGCAATCGTAAGGGCGGTAGAGGTATATGGCTCAATGGCAAAGATGACCGTAGAGGATCTGTTCGATGTTATTGAAGACCACGGCAAGGAGGGAGTTGATTTCATTACCGTCCATTCAGGACTTACTCTCGATACCGTAAAACACCTGCGCAACGAGGGCCGGATACTTGATGTAGTAAGCCGCGGTGGTGCTTTTTTAGTTGAATGGATGATTTATAACAAGAGGGAAAACCCGCTCTATGAGTATTATGACAGGCTGCTCGATATTGCAAAAAAGTACGACATGACCCTCAGTCTTGGTGATGGTATGAGACCGGGCTGCATTGCAGATGCCACAGACCGTGCACAGGTCCAGGAGCTTATTATACTTGGAGAGTTACACCAGAGGGCAAAGGATGCCGGGGTTCAGAGCATGATAGAGGGACCCGGTCATGTCCCGCTGAATCAGGTTGAGCTTAATATAAGGATGGAAAAGGAACTGTGCAACGGGGCGCCCTTTTATGTCCTCGGCCCGCTTGTAACGGATATTGGCATGGGTTATGACCATATAACCGCTGCCATTGGTGGTGCGGTGGCAGCTGCAGCCGGGACGGATTTCCTCTGCTATGTCACACCTTCCGAACATATCAGGCTGCCATCTATTGACGATGTAAGAGAGGGCGTAATAGCATCAAAAATTGCAGCCCATGCAGGAGATATTGCCAAAGGGATACCGGGGGCGATAGAGCGCAACAGGGAAATGGCACGCCGGAGAAAGGCCCTTGACTGGAACGGTCAGATAGACCTGAGCCTTGATCCCGAAAAAGTAAGGCGTTACCGCTCCGAGGTCCCGCCTTCAGAAACGGAAGTCTGCAGCATGTGCGGTGAGTTCTGCGCTATCAGGACGGTTGAGAAGGCACTGAAGAGGAAGTAACATGCCGTTTCAACCGTGGGTGTGAGGGTGTCCATCAACCGTGTCCAGCTGAAGGAGAGCACCTGAAACAATTTCATTAACTCGATAAACATTTATTGATATAGTCCGAAACCTTTTGTCCATAACTGTGAATGGCAGTAAGTTGATGAATCGTAGATTAAGGTATCGAAAATGAAATTTTTCAGGCACTCTCCTTCAGCTAATCGTTCAATCGGGGATTATAAGAGTTTCCTGTAAATCTCTTCAAACTGCACGGTAATCCTGTCCCAGTGGTAAGTCTCAAGGACATGACTCTTTGCCCGCTCCTTTACCATCTCCACAGCCTTATTGTCTTCCATCAAATAGCGCAGCTTTGCCGAAAGGTCATCAATATCCTTGTTTCTGAACATATATCCAAGATCATTCAGGACCTCAAGGTTTTCAGGAATATTGCTGACGAGACAACAGTTACCATAACTCATTGCCTCAAGAAGGACAATAGGCAACCCCTCCATCTCGGATGGTAAAACAAAGAGATAACTGTTTGAAAGGAGTTCATCAAGCATTTTACCTGTTACAAAAGATGTAAAGATTATATTTTTATTTCCCTCTGCCAGCCGGTAGAGTTCTGACTTGTAGAGATCTTCATGTTTGGCGTCACCTGCAATTACGAGTTTCATATCCGTGTTAAGCCTCTTGTAAGCCTCTATCAAATAATGGGCGCCCTTCTCCCTTACAAGCCTTGCCATAAAGAGGATATAATCTCTTCCATGAAGTCCATACTCTTTTATAAGGTCAGGCTTTACCATGTTTGGTGGGTTAACGCCCGGGGGGATATAAACCGAGTCTATGCCATAGGTATCCATCAGGTATTTTCTCTGCGTTTTGGAGACCACTGTTACAAGATGAGGGAACTTAACGGATGGAAGCTCTGCCAATCTTAGAAAGAATCTTCCAGGCCTGCCGAACTTCGACCTCTTCCATTCAAGCCCGTGTCCCTGAACCACAACCTTTCTGCGAAACAGTCTTGGAATAAAACAGAACATTGCAGGGCCGAAGGCATGAAAATGAACAATATCCACATCCTTCTCAAGACATTGCTCAATGGTCGCCAGAAATGAAGCCGTGAGTTTCTCAAGACTTCTGCTCTTCAGAGTGGGAACTGTCTTTATTCTCATTCCTCTGTATACACCGTCTCCGGCGCCATAATGCCTCATTGTGTAAACAACGACTTCATGTCCCTTCTCTACAAGCCTTGAACCGAGCTCCTCTGTATACTTTTCAATACCACCACCAAGGGGCATTCCCTTAAGAACAATATATGCAATCTTCATCTGTTACGTTTTCCCCTTGGCCCTTTCATAAACCTCCATCAAGCTCTGATAATGTACATCTGCATTGTATTCCTCTTCGACCTTCTTTCTTGCCTCCTTGCCCATTTCGGCAATCATGGACGGTCTGGATAGAAGGTAATTAATCTTTTCTCTTAACTCCTTATAATCTCCGGGATTAAAGAGCAGACCTGTCTTCCCCTCTACCACCATTTCAGGTATTCCACCTATATCAGAGCCAACAACCGGCTTACCATAGGCAAAAGCCTCAAGCACGGTCATCGGAGCGTTTTCATACCACTCGGAAGGAAGCAGCAGGAAGGCAGCATTCCTGAAGAGATTTCTGAGGTCTTCACCCGTCCTGTATCCCTCAAATACAATATTATTAATCTTTTTATCCTTTGCATAGGCCCTGTATTCATCTCCCATAGGCCCCTCCCCAACAATCCTGACCTGCACATCAAGTCCCTTTGCAGCATCCAGCAATGTACGAATACCTTTTTCTGCGGAGAGCCGTCCGGCAAAGAGGATGTAATCACACCTTTCGTAGGCAGGCTCGTAAGCAGCCGTATTTATAAAGTTGGGTATGTGGACTAATTTCTTTTCATCCACTCCAATCTCTGCGTGTTTCCTGAGGGAAAAGAGACTGGGGCAGATAAAAAATGCCACATTCTTACCGTATATATCAAGCAGTCCGTGGACCTCCGCCTCCAGATAATGAAACAAACTCTGTGTTAATGACCCTTTTGTACAGCGGTTTTTAATTACCCTATGCCTTCCAACCGACAGGCATTCCGTACATATATGGTCATCCCTGTAAAAGTTATAGATTGAACATCCAAGCTTATAATCGTGAAGCGTCATGACAACCGGTATTTTACGTTTTCTTAACACGTCAAACACTGAAGGACAGACCCTGTGATAAATATTATGGGCATGAGCTATGTCAACCTTATAATCAGACAGCAGCCTCCCCATTAATTTATTGTTCTCAAAAGAATAAAGCATCCTCAATGCAGTTCCCAGTTTCTTTACAATGCCCTGTCCTGTATCAAAGCTCATCGGCCTGCCGAAATACTTCGAATATGGTGACGCTATATTGCTTTCATGCTTCACAGAAAAACAATGCACTCTATGTCCATGCTCTTCAAGCAGCCGTGTAACCTCAAAATAATACCGCTCGGCACCGCCCCTGATATAGTGATAATTATTAATCTGTAGGATTTCTATTGTCTTAAACTCCTATGTATTTCCTGATTGATACAAACTCATACTTTTCCAGTAAAAGTCTGAGTTTTCCCTCTGTGCTGAAAGTAAGCGGGGACTGCAGTATTTTATACTTTAAACGGACGTTTCTTTTTGGTTGATCCCTGTTAAACTCCCAGGGGTGCACATACAGCATTACAGGCTGCCCGGCCAGGTTATACTGGGAAAACCCCCTGTTTATAATGAATCCCGGGAGCAACCTTAAATATGTCCCCCCTGAAAACACGGTCTTTAATCCAAATATCTTAACTGAAGAGGGGAAAACGCGATATAGATGGTCTTTCTGTATTGTCCGACAATCCCTCCCCATGTTCACCTTTTTGCTCGAATCATATTTATAGCCGTGTTTCTTCAACAGGCTGTAGAATGTCGTCTCATCCTGTGGAATGGTATAGCCCATAGCCCTGAAACCAAGGACTTGCTCTCCTGTCAGGGAAGTGAGGATTTCGGAAGACTTTCTTATATCCGCCTCTATATCATCCATAGCAACATCCCTTAAAGACTTATGCAAATAACTGTGTGATGCTATCTCATGACCATCATCCATTATGTATTTTATGAGTTCAGGGTGTCTTTCAGCCAGAGTGCCCACTACAAAAAAAGTGGCCACTGCATTGTATTGCCTGAGCAATGAGAGTATTTTTAAGGTATTCTCCACTACCTGCCCCTCGTATTTTGGCCAATCCTCCTTGTTTGCCAACTCATCGAAAGTAAAATTATCCTCTACATCAACCGTTAATATATGCCTTTCCATAGCACCTTTCTTCCCGACTCTTTAAACTTTTTTATATCTTTCTTTTGTGGAAAGCTGAAATACGTGGCATCCTCGCTCAGGTTCGGTTTTGTTGGTGGTTTCCCATCATGCTCAGAAAACAACCTGAAAGTCTCCAGCAGGGCATCTACAGTCAGAAGCTTGGTCTTTTTAATTAAAGAATCAAGGGTTTCATCGTCCGAGATAGTCACCCTTTTCTGCACAATGATATCACCTGTATCGATAGTTTCATCCATAAGATGAACGGTTGTCGCAGTCTCTTTCTC
>CAZXDE010000054.1:6793-11004 GCA_964639515.1 uncultured Thermodesulfovibrio sp. | reverse complement strand
GGGAAGATTTCCGGAAAGAATGTAGCTATCGTGGAATATATCCATGCCGCGCTTATACCGGTAGACACTAATGTGTGCATATTCGCCGAACGATTTCTAAACGCAGCCCAAGCCCCTGTGTAAAACTGGGAACCGCTCCAAAACATAACCGGCAAACTTAACAGGCTCATTGCAATCCATAAATAATGCAGCGTTGGAGAACCTTCTCTGAACGCTGCGGGCAGTCCCAGGTAATCTGCGTAACTTATTATTAAAAAAGGAATGCCCAGGGCTGCGGCAAAGATAAACTTATGCATCAAGGTTTTGTACTCTTTTTCTCTCGCCAACTGATTTTCGTCTACCGGTTCTTTCTCGGCCTCCCCCTTCGCAGAAGGCGTTTCTTTCACCGGGGGTTCTCCTGCCGCTTCGATTGTTTTATAGCCAAGCTTTTCAATTGTGTTTTTAATTTCCTTTACATTAACCAAATTAGGCAGGTATTTAATAAAAGCTTTTTCCGTGGCAAGGTCTACGCTGGCGGAAAGAACACCCGGGAGAGTTTTTAACTCGTCTTCTATTTTTGTAACGCATGAAGCACAATGCATGCCTGTGATTCCCAGGCTTAAACTTGACTGACCGGTTTTATAGCCCGCTTTTTTGATGGCTGAAATTATTCTTTCAGCACTGACGTCTTTTCTGTTGAACTCTATTCGTGCCTTTTCCGTAGCTATATTCACTTTAGCAAAATTAATACCGGGAAGCTTTTTAATCTCGCTCTCTATCGTGGGGATGCACGAGCTGCAATGAATGCCGATTATCGGAATGTCTAATTTTTCAACCCCTTCGCTCGTGATATTATACGTCGCACCGGAGGGACTTACCGGTTTGATATATTTATCCGGGTCAGACAGAAAATCATTTTTACATTTCTCCGAACAGAAATCATATTTTGTGCCCCCTACTTCTGCAGAATACTCAGACGGTGATTTAACTTCCATGCCGCATACCGGGTCTTTTGACATTATGTATCCTCCCGTTTTGTTATAGGTTTAACCCTGAATTATACCTTTAACATTATTTGTCTTTTCCCTGATTTCAAGGATAATTCAAAAAGATGAAGAAAGTATGAAATTGATTTGCCATATATATCAGAATACAACAGTTATGTTCAGAATACAACAGTAAAATTGAACCACAGACTACTTTTAAATGAAACAGGTCGGATAGTAACGGTTTGGGTTTTTTATTTTACGGACGGATAGGGCTGATCAAGCAGAATTATTTAACAGCGATTTTCGCAAAGCGACAAATTACAGGGGAGATGGAGCAGTGCTTACCCCCGGGTCAGGTGCCGGTATTTGATGCGGTGGGGCTGGTCTGCGGCAGCGCCGAGGCGGGTCTTTCTGTCTGCCTCATATTCGGAGTAGTTTCCCTCGAACCAGACCACTTTGCTGTCACCCTCAAAGGCGAGTATATGGGTGGCGATACGATCGAGGAACCACCGGTCATGGCTGATGACTACTGCACAGCCTGCAAAATTCTCCAGGGCCTCTTCCAGGGCACGCATGGTGTTTACGTCCAGGTCATTGGTGGGTTCGTCAAGCAGGAGGACATTGGCCGGTTCCTTCAGCATACGGGCCAGGTGGACGCGATTTCTCTCGCCTCCGGAGAGCATTGAGACCTTCTTCTGTTGATCACCCCCGGAGAAATTGAAGCGTGCCACATAGGCGCGTGAGTTGACCTGCCTCTTGCCGAGCTGAACAACATCCGCCTCTTCGGTGATGACCTCCCAGACAGTCTTGTCCGGATCGAGGTCATCGCGACTCTGGTCAACATATGCCGGCTTTACGGTCTCTCCGGTTTTGAAGGTGCCGGAGTCAGGCTTTTCCTGCCCGGTGATCATTCGAAAAAGGGTGGTCTTTCCGGCTCCGTTGGGTCCGATGATGCCGACAATGCCGCCCGGAGGAAGGGAGAAGGTCATATCCTCCATGAGAATATTGTCGCCGTATGCCTTGCTCACGCTATCGGCATTGATGACGACATCACCCAGACGGGGGCCGGGTGGAATATATATTTCGAGTTCTTTTGACTGTTTTTCGGTATCCTGGCGGAGAAGGGCCTCATAGGAATTAATACGTGCCTTGGATTTTGCATGACGTCCCTTGGGAGACATCTGTATCCACTCAAGCTCGCGCTGAAGGGTTTTTTGCCTTTCGCTCTCCGACTTCTCCTCCTGCTGCAGACGGTTTTTCTTCTGCTGCAGCCACGAGGAGTAATTACCCTTCCACGGAATCCCCTCTCCCCGGTCCAGTTCCAGAATCCATCCTGCAACGTTATCAAGGAAATAGCGGTCATGTGTCACTGCAATGATGGTGCCGGGGTAGCTTTTGAGGTGATGCTCCAGCCAGGCCACTGTCTCGGCATCAAGGTGGTTCGTGGGCTCGTCCAGCAGGAGGATGTCCGGCTTCTGCAGCAGGAGTCTGCAAAGGGCCACACGACGCCTTTCCCCTCCTGACAGAAGCCTTACCGGTGTGTCTCCCGGAGGGCAGCGCAGGGCATCCATGGCCATCTCCAGGCGTGAATCCAGGTCCCATGCATCCAGGGCATCCAGCTTCTCCTGCACCTCTCCCTGACGTTCAATAAGCCTGCTCATCTCATCATCAGACATCGGCTCGGCAAATTTCTCATTAATCAGGTTGTATTCGTTAAGGGCGTCAACTGTTTCCTTCATCCCTTCTTCAACGCTCTCCCTCACGGTCTTTGTGTCATCAAGTTCCGGCTCCTGCTCAAGGAAGCCCACGGTGTAGCCGGGTGCGATGACCGCTTCACCGTTGAATTCCTTGTCTTTTCCCGCAAGGATACGGAGAAGTGAGCTTTTTCCTGATCCGTTCAGGCCGATGACGCCGATCTTTGCCCCGTAGAAGTAGGAGAGATAGATATCTTTCAGTACCGGCTTCTTGTCGTAATACTTGCTAACCCCTATCATGGAGTAAATAATCTTGTTTAGTTCTTTGCTCATCCTCTTTAAAATCCTCTCTTTCTGTCCATGGAAGTGCTTTTCAGCCTGTTAAAAATGTAACTTGAAGTATACCATAAAATCCGGGATTTTAGCCTGAAAAATCGTAAGCGTAATTTTCAGCAATGACCGTAAATTGCTGCCGGAGACAGTCTTTATCCGACATATGGGCAGCATTACCCCTAACTGTTTGATAATTAAGTATCTTTAGTCAACCTTTAAAAAACTCTTGACAAAGGTCTTATCAGGTAATATAATAGTTTTTAGTTAGGGAGGAAGGGATGACGACTGGTGTGAAAGACTATTATGCGGTGCTGGAAGTAAGCAAGGACGCTTCTCAGGACGAGATAAAAAAGGCGTTCAGACGTCTTGCGCGTAAATGCCATCCTGACCTGAATCCGGGGGACAAAGGGGCGGAGATACGGTTTAAGGAGATCAATGAGGCCTATGCAGTCCTTGGCGACCCCAAGAAGAGGGCTGAGTATGACAGGGTTGGGCCTGCAGGCTTTGAGGCACCCCCCGGGTTTGAGGAGTTCCGGACGCATGACTTTACGGGAAAAGGGTTTGAGGCCCCCGGTTTTGAAGACATCTTTTCGGACTTTTTAGGTGCACGGACGGGTTTCAGGGAGGCCCCGCTCAAGGGCGCTGACCTTGTAACAAGAATGACCCTGACCCTCGAAGAGGCCTTTTCAGGTGTTACGAGACCAATAACAATAAGCCATGGGGTTACTTGCCGGAGGTGTGGCGGCAGTGGTGCCGAGGGGGTTACGAGCTGCACGAAATGTGGCGGGACAGGGAAGTTAAAGAGCCGGAAGGGTTTTTTCAGTGTAAGTCAGACCTGTCCTGACTGTGGAGGCACAGGGAGGAAGGTAACAAGACTATGTCCTGATTGCAGGGGTAAGGGGACAATATTAAAGACCGAGACAGTCAAGGTAAAGATACCTGCCGGCGTGGACAATGGCTCAAGGGTGAGACTGAAGGGCAAGGGTGAGCCAGGTGTGGCCGGAGGTCCCCCCGGTGACCTGTATATAGAGATTGAGATACTTCCCCACCCGATATTCAGGAGGGAAGGAAACGACCTGTATGTGGAAGTGCCGGTGACGGTCCCCGAGGCTGCGCTTGGTGCCAAGATAGAGGTGCCGACCATTGATGGTATGACAAAGATGACCCTGCCACCCGGCACGCAGGGCAGCCAGAGGTTCAAGCTGAAGGGCAAGGG
>CAZXDE010000054.1:3832-6693 GCA_964639515.1 uncultured Thermodesulfovibrio sp. | reverse complement strand
CAGCGGCTCTATTCTGATGAGGATATCGAGAGGCTGCACCTTATACTGGAGCTCACGCGGGACCTGGGGGTTAACAAGGCAGGGGTTGATATTATCCTCAGAATGAGGAGAAGGCTTGTGGCGCTGCAGAGGGAGATGGACTCCATGCTGCAATGCCTTGAAGAAGACAGGAGGAGGGATTTTGAGAAGAGGATCAGCAGGATTTTCAGAGATTAAGGCAGGAGGTGAGGAATTATGAGAATGGATAAATTGACAATGAAATCACAGGAGGCTATTCAGGAGGCCCAGAGGGTAGCTGAGGCAAAGGGGAATCAGGAACTTCAGCCTGAGCACCTGCTTGTCAGCCTTTTGTCCGATGATGAGGGGATACCGGTACAGATCCTGCAGAGGATAGGTATTGACCTGACCCTGTTAAGGAAAGATGTTGAGGCCGAGACAGACCGGTTTCCAAAGGTGATGGGCGCAACACCGATGGGGCAGCTCTACATCTCTGCAAGACTCAAAAAGGTCTTTGACGAGGCCTGGAAACAGGCGGAGCACCTCTCGGATGAGTATGTGAGCACGGAACATCTGCTGCTCGGTATCGTGACCGAGGGAGGGCCTGCATCCGAACTGCTTCAGAGGTATAATGCCACGGAACAGAAGATTCTCGAGGTTATGCAGGAAGTCAGGGGTGTTCACAGGGTGACGGATCCGAATCCGGAAGAGAAGTATCAGGCACTCAAGCGCTATGCACGCGATCTCACGGAACTTGCCGGAAAGGGAAAGCTCGACCCTGTTATCGGAAGGGATGAGGAGATAAGGCGGGTGATGCAGGTGCTTGCAAGGAGGACCAAGAACAACCCCGTCCTGATAGGCGATCCCGGTGTTGGAAAGACGGCAATAGCAGAAGGTCTTGCACAGAGGATCGTGGCCGGCGACGTCCCTGAAACACTGAAGGACAAGAAGGTTATCTCCCTTGATATAGGGGCGCTGATAGCCGGTTCAAAATTCAGGGGTGAGTTTGAGGAGAGGCTGAAGGCCGTTTTGAAGGAGATAGAGCAGGCAGCAGGCAACATAATACTCTTTATTGACGAGATGCATACCATTGTTGGTGCAGGCGCTGCAGAGGGCGCTATAGATGCCTCAAATATGCTGAAACCCGCCCTTGCAAGGGGAGAGCTGAGGTGTGTCGGTGCCACTACCGTTAATGAATACAGGAAGTACATTGAGAAGGATGCAGCCCTTGAGAGGAGGTTCCAGCCCGTATATGTGGGAGAGCCCTCGGTAGAGGATACCATATCCATACTCAGGGGACTGAAGGAGCGCTACGAGGTTCATCACGGGGTCAGGATAAAGGACGCGGCACTTGTGGCAGCGGCAGTGCTTTCAAACAGGTACATCACGGACAGGTTCCTTCCGGACAAGGCGATAGACCTCATTGACGAGGCTGCTGCAAGACTCAGGATGGAGATAGACAGCATGCCCACGGAGCTTGACGAGATAGAGCGGAGGCTGAGGCAGCTTGAGATAGAGAGGCAGGCTGTGATGAAGGATGATTCAAAGGATGCAAAGGAAAAACTGGAGAAACTGCAGAAGGAGATTGCAGAGCTTGCAGAGAAGAGAAATGCCCTCAGAGCCCAGTGGATGAGTGAGAAGGAGATCATACAGAGGATAAGGGAGCTGAAGGAGCAGATTGAGCAGGCCCATTTGGACTCTCAAAAGGCTGAACGCGAGGGTGATCTTACAAGAGCGGCAGAGCTGAAATACGGGAAGCTGATCGAGCTTCAGAAGGCGCTTGAGGTGGAAAACAGCAAGCTTCACGATTTTCAGACCCGCAGGCGTCTGCTCAAGGAAGAGGTGGATGAGGAGGACATTGCAGAGGTCGTCTCAAAGTGGACGGGCATTCCTGTAAGCAGGATGCTCGAGGGTGAGACAGAGAAACTCCTGAAGATGGAAGAGAGGTTAACCCAGAGGGTTGTGGGTCAGGACGAGGCTATCAGGGCTGTTTCCGATGCGGTCAGGAGGGCGAGGGCAGGCATACAGGATCCGAACAGGCCGATTGGTTCCTTTATATTCCTCGGCCCTACAGGTGTAGGAAAGACGGAGCTTGCAAGGGCCCTTGCCGAGTTCCTCTTTGATGACGAGAATGCACTCATCCGGATAGATATGTCCGAATATCAGGAAAGGCATACCGTCTCCAGACTGATAGGTGCACCTCCCGGCTATGTCGGGTATGAAGAGGGTGGGCAGCTTACCGAGACCGTCAGGCGGAGGCCCTATTCAGTGATACTCTTTGATGAGGTTGAGAAGGCGCATCCCGAAGTCTTCAATGTACTGCTCCAGCTCCTTGACGACGGAAGGCTTACAGACGGCCAGGGCAGGACTGTTGACTTCCGCAATACCGTCACCATAATGACATCTAATATCGGGAGTCTTCATATACAGGAACTGCTTGAAGCGAGGGAGAAGGTGCCGGGGGCTCACTGGAATACAGACGATGACAAGGAACTGAAGACCCGTGTGATGGAAGACCTGAAAAAGTTCTTCCGTCCTGAATTTCTTAACAGGGTGGATGAGATAATAATCTTCAACCCGCTCAGCAAGGAGCTGCTTAAGCAGATAGTCGAGATCCAGATAAACAGGATGAAGAAGTATCTGAAGGAGAAGAAAATGGACATCGTTCTTACCGAATCAGCCAGGGAACACCTTGCAGAGATCGGATACGACCCTGTATACGGGGCAAGACCGCTGAAGCGGGTGATCCAGAAAGAGGTGCTGAATCCACTCGCAAAGCTTCTCCTTGAGGGGAAGGTTGCTGAAGGAGATGCCCTGGAGGTTGATTACAGGAATGGTGAGATGGTCTTTGAAAAGATTGTTGT
>CAZXDE010000054.1:0-3732 GCA_964639515.1 uncultured Thermodesulfovibrio sp. | reverse complement strand
GGGCTTTTGGCCCTGGAATAAAGGGCGGGGGCGTTGTCCCGTCCGTATTGCAAGGAGGTGGTAGATATGTCGGTCGTTAAATGGTCACCCATGAAGGAGCTTGAAGACATGAGGAGGGATATGGAGAGATTGTTTGAGGACTTTATTGAGCCTCTTCCCCGGAGGCGCCGCAGATGGTGGGGCAAACCCGCAGAGGGCGGCATGATTGTGCCGGGTATCGAGATGTACGACCGGAAGAATGATATAGTTGTAAAGGTGGAGATCCCCGGAGTTGACAAGAAGGACATAGACCTCACCATAACCGAGAACAACCTTACCATAAAAGGTGAAGTCAGGAGGGAGGAAGAGGTCAGGGAGGAGGACTGCTATGCGTCTGAACTGACATACGGCAGCTTTGCCAGGTCGATTCCCCTGCCCGTGGAGGTGGATAGCACAAAGGCAACAGCCACTTACAGGAACGGGATTCTTGAGATAGTTCTTCCGAAGAAGGAAGAGGCAAAACCAAAGGAGATAAAGGTGGAGGTCTCTTAAAAGTATCCTGTAGCGGTGTAAGGACAGGGGCGGCGCGCGATGTGTTTTCGAACGAATCAGGTCTGGGCTCCGCCACAATGGCACATGCCGCGGCACGGACCAATTGAGCCCGTACGTGAGGAGGCCTGATATTTCCAGGGCAATACTTTACAGCATCCTGTCCTTCCTCATTATCGTAACAGCCTACCTCTACCTTAACGGCAGGGTAGGGCAAAAACCTGTTGAAACCTTATCACTGAAACAGGAGAACGCCCTTCAGGTAACAGGTGAACCTGTCAGTGCAGGGGAGCAGGAGGGTAAACCCCCGGAAACACCTGAGGCCCCGGCCACTGTACCCCAAAATGATTTGACAACCTCAGAGGAGAACGGAGACAGGGAGATCGTTCAGCAGGCTGTAAAGACCTTTAATTCCGGTAATTACGAAGGCGCCATTGAACTCCTCAAAGGGCTTTCAGACAGAGACGGCAAGGCGCTTCTGACCATCGGCCTTTCATACTACAAACTCGGGGATTACGGCAATGCCATAAACTTTCTTGAAGAGGCAGCAGAGAAGGACGGCAATGATTTTCTTGCACGAAAATTCCTCGCCTTTGCCTACTACAGGCAGGACAACCTCGACAAAAGCCTCTCAAATGCAGAGGCCGCTCTTTCCCTGAAGGAAGACCCTGCGCTGAGGAGACTCTATGACAGGGCGAAGAAGGAGATGGAGAGGCAGGAGAATTACGTAAAAGAGGAGACCCTGCACTTCAAGGTCCTCTTCAACGGTTACGAACACGGCAGACTGAGCAGGGAGATTTTAGGCATACTGGAGGATGCATACAGGTCGATAGGCAGGGAGATGAACTACTTCCCCTCAGACCAGATAACAGTCATCCTTTATACGAAAAAGAATTTTTCCGATATCACGCAGGTGCCGGACTGGACAGGCGGTATCTATGACGGCAAGATACGGATCCCGGTAAAGGGGCTTCAGGGGAATGAAGGGGCTTTGAGAAGGGTGCTCTTCCATGAATATACCCACGCCATGATCCATTCGATTACCCAAAAATGCCCCCAGTGGATAAACGAAGGTCTGGCAGATTATTTTTCGGGTGGATATGCCGAAACGGTCGGGCAGGTCATTCCGCTCAGGTCTCTTGAGGGCTCGTTCCTTGGTTTTGACAGGAAGATAGTCGGCATCGCTTACAGGGAGAGTTATTCGGCGGTCTCTTTCCTTGTAGAGAGATACGGCCTCTACAGGATGAAAGAGTTTCTTGTCTCTCTCTCGGAGGGCAGGGACCTTAATCAGGCATTCTCGTCAGCCTTCCCCATGACATATGATGAGTTTGTCTCAACGTGGGGGAGAGGATTGGAATGATGGAGGGATGGAGGATTGGAGTGAAACCTTGACAAGAAAGGCATGTAAAATTTTATAGTATATGACATTTCTGTAGTTCTGTTTTCAAGAAAAGGAGAAAAGATGGCAAGCACACACAAACTTCCTGTTGGGTCATGCCGGGCAATTCTGGAAACAGCCCTGTATGCCAATTCCGCAAGAAAGACCTCAATGGCTGAACTCTATAAACTCTCAACCAGGCAGCCTGAGATAATAGTAACATCAGAGCCCATGTACAAACCCGAACAGCTTGGCCTGCCGAAGAATGCCGGGGTGCTTGTCTCACAGGACGGCAGGGTGGTGGGACGTACTGCCAGGGCGAGGAGACTCGTCAGGGAGATGGGTAAGGACAGGGAGATGTATCTGGGCATTCTGCGCGAGGCTGTCTATCACTTTAACCGCAGAGAGGGGCTCCGGCTTGAAGGTATCGTCGGGTTGCATACGGATTTCATGCTCAAGGCCCACCTTCTGAGTCCTGCAACAGATGCGAAGAACATGCTCGACTGGGGCCTGAACTTTACACCCTGGATGGAGCCATGGACAGAGCTCTTTAAAAAATCACGGCTGCTTGATGAGCCGGATATTCTGGTCTTTGCAGACCCTGAATGGAGCCATCCCAAGTTCCCGGACGGGCTCGTGATCGTGGATGAGGCCGAGAACTGTGTGGCAATACTCGGTATGCGTTATTTCGGGGAAAGGAAGAAGGCAACCCTTACCCTTGCCTGGAGCTGTGGTGTAAGGCACAATATGGTGGCCTGCCACGGCGGCATCAAGAAGATCGGGGACAAACCTCCTGTGGCGGTTTTCGGGCTTTCGGGATCAGGAAAATCATCCATCACAAACAGCCATGATCATGCCGGGACCCTCACGAAGTCCGAGAAGGTAACGGTTATTCACGATGATGCCTTCCTCATAGACCTTGACAACAATGTATCGGTTGCCCTTGAGCCGAGCCTCTTTGACAAGACGGACGCGGTTGAATTCCGTGATCCCCAGATAAAGTATTTTTATACTGCCCAGAACGTGGCTGTAACCATGCTGCCCGACGGCACCAAAAGGCTTGTCCCCTATGATGTAAGGAACCGTAACGGCCGTTGTATAAAATCACGCGATATGTTTAACCACGACAATGCCTGTGAAAAACCCGGCAAGGTTATCTGGCTGCAGAAAGACCCGAGCCTGCCCCCGATATGCAGGGTAAAGTCAGTAGGGCTTGCCGTTACAATGGGCGCATCCCTCTCCACCATGCGGGCTAAGGGGGTTGAGAACGTAGACCCAAAGGAGTTGAAAAAGCTTGTTATAGAACCATTTGCAAACCCGTTCAGTGTTCACCCGCTTATCTGGGATTGCCAGCAATTTAAAAAACTCTTCAAGATGGGCACAGAGTGTTATATCATGAATACATATGCCTTTGGAATGCCTGAAAGCCTTACGGACATCCCCAAGGAACTCTCTTTGAAGATCGTAACGGAACTTGTAAGGGAGAACATCGAGTGGAAGGACTGGAAGTCTTTTCACGGATTGCAGGTACCCAAAAACGGCAGGGAACTCTTTGGCCCTGATTACGACAAAAAGTACAAGCCCGCAAAGGATAATGAATACCTTGAATACCTCCGTGCCAGGATGCAGGACAGGATAACCTACCTCTCAAACAGGAGGGATATCGACCACGATATGGAGAGTGCCTTCATAGACCCCCTGGTCGAGGCAAGGACGGTAATTGACCGGAGACTCCATCCAATTTAAACCCAACTTACGCAAAGGCATCGGTTCATGGTAAATACTTCTGTCGCTCTATTTAAATCGTGAGGTAATCTTGAAGTAAT
>CAZXDE010000053.1:0-11149 GCA_964639515.1 uncultured Thermodesulfovibrio sp. | reverse complement strand
TTCAATCTTATAAGTTATGATATACGCTATTGTTTTTGCATTTGGTCTTATTATCGGCTCTTTTCTCAATGTCTGCATATACCGTATGCCGAGGGAATTGTCGATTGTCAGACCTGCCTCACGTTGTCCTTCCTGCGGCAATGGCCTGAAGCCATGGGACAACATACCCGTGCTCAGCTTTGTATTGCTTGGGGGGAGGTGCAGGTACTGCAAGGAGCGTATTTCTTTCAGGTATCCGGTAGTCGAGTTTCTCAATGGACTCTGTTACGCCCTCGTGCTCTGGAGATTTGGTCCTGTGCTGAGCAGTCTTATATTCATGATATACTTCTCAACCCTGATCGTTATCACATTCATTGACCTCGATTTTCAGATTATCCCTGATGTTATCACACTTCCCGGTGCAGTCATAGCCCTGATTCTGGGGATATTTCTGGTTTCCGACCCCTTTGACAGAGGTGCCAATCTCGGAATGGTGCAGTCCCTTACGGGTTTTTTCCTTGGGGGCGGTCTCTTCTATGCCGTGGCAGTGCTGAGCAGGGGCGGTATGGGCGGTGGTGACATAAAGATGATGGCAATGGTGGGTGCGCTGACGGGGTGGAAGGGTGTATTGCTGACGACCTTCCTGGGAAGTCTGGCAGGCTCGGTCATCGGTATCGGCCTTATGCTCTTTAAGGGAAAGGGCAGGAAGACCAGGATACCATTCGGTCCGTTCCTTGCCCTTGGCTCGGCAATCTCCGTCCTGTGGGGACAGGAGCTGTTGAAGCTCTATCTGCGGGGGTATTCCTAAACCATGAACAAGGTGAATTTCTTTACTGAACAGACGTTTGTACTCTCCCTGATCCTCTTTATGGTAATAATAATTTTCCTCTTCTTTTTCTTTATACGGATATTCAGGCAGAAGAGGAGAGAACCCGAAGAGGACCGTTCGGATGTCACCTTTGTGGTTGATACATTTCATGAACTTGTTGCCAGGCTCAAGGAGAACGAGCGGGAGCTGGACCAGCTCAGGAAGAGGGCTGAGGATCGTGCAGAGGAGGTGGAGAGTTACAGTGACAATATCGTCCAGAGTGTTCCCAGCGGTGTTGTAAGTCTTGACAATGACCTCCGGCTGACAAAGGTCAATAATGCGGCTGCCGTGATACTGCGTTACAGACCTGAAGACATTGTCGGAAAACCCTATCACGAGGTCTTCCGCTCCCCCCTTAAGGAACTTATTGAGACGAGAAAGAGCCTCAAGCGCGGAGAGTATCTCTATGAGAATGCAGCGGGTGAGAAGCGGTGGATAGGCCTCAATATGTCGTCCCTCTTTAACCGTAACGGCGATACCATTGGACAGATACTCATCTTTACAGACCTTACTGAACTGAAATCCCTTGAAAAACAGATAAGGCTGCGGGAATGGCTGTCGTCTCTTGGCGAGATATCTCTCGGAATAGCTCATGAACTCAGGAATCCCATGGCTGTTATTTCCGGTTATGCAAAGATACTGTCAAGGAAAAAGGATATCAGTGCCATTCCGGAGGTAGAGACCATAATGAAAGAAATAACCGTTATGGACAGGATAATCGGAGATTTTCTATCCTTTGCAAAGCCGATAACCCCCAATATGATGGATGTGGATATAAAGGAAATTGTTGAAAACATAGTTGAGCAGCTTCTGAAAGACCGGGACGATATCAAACTGGATGCCATACTTAAGGATTATACGCTTAAAAGTGATGAGGTCCTGTTGAGGCAGGCATTTTACAATCTTATCCGCAATGCTGTTGAGGCCATGCCGGATGGGGGGATTCTTACAATAATAGCAAAACGGGAGGGTAATAGCCTCCTGGTAGCAGTCAGTGATACCGGCAGGGGGATTCCCGAGGAGATAAGGGAGAAGGTCTTTCTGCCTTTTTATACCACCAGGGAAAGGGGGACGGGGCTTGGTCTTGCAATTGTTCACAAGAATGTCAGCCTTTTAGGTGGAACAGTAAACTTTGTATCTTCGGAAGAGGGGACGACCTTTTTGGTGAGGATGCCGTTGACACGCTGACTCAATCAGTTGTATCTCTTTTAAAAATATTTTCTTGTCTATATTCTGTAAAAGGGTTCCAGTCAGGTAACTGATCCATGTATTTCTACTTCCTGTTCAAGGTTTAAAAAACTTACCAGACAGCAGTTATTTTTCAGGTGTTCTTTTTCTTTTCAGGCGACTCCTCTCCGTAATAGTAGTGATAGTAGTTATGATAATAACCGTAGCCTGCAGAGGGTTTGATTTTATTTATTATTGCACCCGCTACATTTACATTTACACTCCGGAGCTGCTTTATTGCCTGTTCAACAGCCGGGAAAGAAGTCCCGCCCAGTTTTATGACAATGAAAGAGGCATCGGCCAGTCTGCCCAAAAGCAGAGAATCCGTTACAGGCAGGACTGGAGGTGAGTCTATAAGTATAAAATCAAATTCATTTTTTATTTTGTCAAGGAAGTCGCTTAAATCCTGTTGACTCAATAATTCAGACGGGTTAGGTGGGATTATACCGGCTGGAATCACGTAAAGGTGTTCAGTTGCTACGGGTTTTAAAATCTCTTTAAAATCCGCCTTCCCGGCAAGAAGATGTGTTATGCCGGGTTCTCTGTTTATGTCAAAGATATGATGCATTCTTGGCTTGCGCAGGTCCAGGTCAATTATTAGAGTCCTGGAGCCCATAAGGGCAAGGGTTATGCCGAGATTAGCCGTAATTGTAGTTTTACCTTCATTTTGCATCGGTGAAGTGAAATGGAACATCCTTCCCCTCTTTTCCAGCACGGCAAACTGCAGGTTTGTCCTCAAGGAACGGAAGCTCTCGGCTGTAATGGATTTTGTCGAATCAAGGGTTATAAGCCCTGAGTTAGTCCTCCCCCCTGAGAGGGGCTGTTTGGACTCTTCTGCCTGAACAAGCGGAATATGCCCGAAGACAGGGAGGCCGAGCCGCTCCTCTACATCACGGGGAGTTTTGATGGAATTGTCAAGATAATCAAAGAAAAAGGCAAATCCCACACCTGACATCAGCCCGACCACCACGGCTAATAAAATATTCCTCTTTTTCTGTGGTTTTATGGGTTTTTCCGGAACTATAGCCGGGTCAACAACCTGTATTGATGATATGGTAGATGCCTGGGTAATGGTTGCTTCGTTTAATTTCTGGAAGAGCAAGGCATTAATATTGGACAGCACCTCTTTATTAAGAATCAGGCCTGCCAGTGTTTTCTCCTCTTCAGGAAGCACTTTAAGCTCTGCCTTGAGCCTGCCTATCTCTTTAGAGAAACTCTCTTTTTTAGTTCGTAAGGAGTCAAGAGTATTCAGTATGGAAGCGTTTATCCTTCTCTTTATTTCATTTATCTCTGCCGACAGGGCAACTACCTGTGGATGTCTTGCTGTATACTCAGAAAGAAGAGACTTTCTGTTATTCTCCAGCATGGCAAGACTGCTTATCATGGACTGTACAACTGTGTCTTCCAAAACAGAGAGGTTCAGAGTTGAGGTATCCGTGATATTTTTCTGAACTTCATCATAAAGATATCTTACCTGCTGTTCCTGGATATCAAGACCGAACTTCTCTTTCTCCAACGCCCCTATATTCTCTATGAGCTTTTTCGTGCCCTCCTTCAGGTCCACAACCCTGGACTTTCTCTTATGTGCAGCAAGGGATTCAAGGGCATCTTCAAGCTTTTTCTGGCTTGGTTCAATCTGCTTTTTCACAAACTTTATCATATAAGTGGCTTCCTTGCTTCGCTTTGAGATATCCTGATGAATATAACGTTTAACTATAGAGTTGGAAATAGCAGCAGCCATCCGGGGATCACTGTCCTGAACTTTTATATAAACAATATTGGTATTTCTTACCGGTGATACAGTGACTTTTTTCTGAAGGTCTTCCACTGCCTCATAAAATCTACTCCTCTTGATCTTAAATGATGCCCCCTTGTAGGGATTCACCTCCTTCAGATCAAAAGAAAGTCCTGAATCGCTCTTGAAAGGAGTACCGGCAATGCCCCTGCCAAGTGATTCCCCTTCTCTTGTGACAGTGAATCTTCCCTTATCGTCGGTAAACTCGACCTCGATTTCTTCATCAATAAATTTTTGCGGAATTTGCAGGTTTATTACCTGGAGAGAAAGGTCTCCTGATATGTCAAACACCCTCTGGTCATAGTTCAGTTTCCTGACAACCTCTTCAGCGATGGTACGGCTTTTGATTATCTCTATCTGTGACGGTATTTCCGAAGTCTGCGGCAATCCCGCAAGTTCAGTGAATAATGCCTGTCCACCACCATTGGCTTCTTCGATCAGGATAGAGGTCGTGGCCTCGTAGATGGGGGTGGCCAAATAAGTACCGATAGCCGTAGCGAGCACTATGACAACAAAGCAGGAAATAACTATCCATTTTTTACGAAGCAGTACCTCGATATAATCATTAAGGTGAATCTCCCGCTCTTCAACGTCATTTGTATGTTCAATCTGGTTCATCCGTTTTTCTCCTGTTTCCTTATCTTCCGGCATTTCTTTTTCAACTCCTGCTTAACATTTTTTCAAAAAACCACAACTTTCTGCTTTTTGGCTCCGGAAGAGAGACACGGCTGCCTTTTATGATTCCGTCAGGAATTTCAGTAACCATCCTGAGTGCATAATCATCACCGACAATCTCTCCGGCAACTCTTAGGGCCTTCGAAAGGACAGGAGGGCGTCTCCTGACTGAATGAGCATCTGTAGCAATGACATGAGCAAGGTTATATTTCAAGAGAGACACAGCGCATTTCCGAGTGTTTTTGCCAAATTCTCCGGTCAGGCTCATTGCTGTTATCTGGGAAAGGGCACCCTGCATGATGAAACCATGGAGTATGTTAATATCATCCTGAATAGCTGCATTCCTTTCAGGATGGGTAAAGACGGGAGTAATGCCATTGAGGTTCATTTTCCATAGAAAATCGGATAAATGCTGCGGAACTCCGTAATCCGGCAGCTCCAGCATAATATAACGTTGATTGTTATTCACAGTCATTACTTTACCGGTTTTAATAGCCTCGATAAGGTTAAAGTCTATATGAATATCGGCCCCGGGGAGTATTTTGAGAGGAACGCCTTTATCCTGAAGCAACCGGTTTAACCGTTTCACCTCTTCAATGATTTTCTCGGGACTTACCTGGTAAACACCGTTATTGGAGTGAGGAGTGGCCACAATAAGCCTGATGCCGTCGTCTACAGCGATTTTCGCCATCTTGAGGGATTTCTCAGGACTATCGGAACCATCATCAAGGCATGGAAGGATGTGATTGTGTATGTCAATCATATTCAACAAACTTTTTTTCCGGCAAGGCATATCCGTGATGGAACTAACCTTCTCCCTCCTCAATGAATATCCAACAAATTATTTCCCATTATCTACTAATATAATAATCAAGTGTAGCACCAAACATCAGGGTCTGGAGCGAGGGAGTAATCTGTTGGAGGATTTTGTTCCATTCTCCTACAAAGGATGCCGGAACATACACAATATCCTCTGAATAAAGGGCTATATTCTCCCCCAGGTCACCTTTCGTGATTTTATCGAAATTAACCGTGATAACCGTGGGATTTTTCAGCCCACCCCGAATAATCTTTATATTGCTCTTTTTTGCTGAAATCGCAAAATCCCCGGCACTCGCAATCGCCTCTGCAACCCTCAGAATCTTACCTGCAAAGGGCACTACCGTCGGTTTTTTCACCTCCCCTATCACGTAGACCCTTTGATCCTGAACGTTCGGGATATAGATAATATCCTTTCTCCTTACTTCCACATTATACCTTAAATCGCCTTCAGTCATAAGGGCATACAGGTCAATCGGGATAATCCTGTTCTTTCTGATAATATAGGCGCCTTTCAGGTTGGCCTTGTCAGTTAAACCACCGGCATTGGCTATAGCTTCCAGCAATGTAGTCCTTCCCTTTAAATAAATTACATGTGGGATATTAACCTCACCCAATATTGAGACATCACGGCTTGCATATTTAATTATCTGTATGTCGACTTTAGGGGCAACGATATACTCCTTTAATTTTTCAACAATATTGCGTTGGAGTTGAGGAATAGTCAACCCGGCGGCCTTAATGTCTCCTATCAAGGGATAAGAAATCATGCCGTCATTCCGGATTTCCGTTTCCCGCGTGATATCCGTGGCACCTTTTACCGAATCCTGGCGTCCAAAAACCGTAATTCTTAAGATATCATGATAACCAAGATAATACTCTTCCTGGCCTTCCAACACTTCGTCTCTTGGCGATAATTCAGGAATTTTGTCTAACCCTTTGATCAGAAATGGAGACCGTTGTAAAGGGTTGACGGGGTTTTTCTGCTCCGGCGTCATCTCCTCCGGAGTTGTAAATGAAACAGTATCTGTGCCGGAACCTCTTTGATTTACCGAACGGTTGCTGGATTTGTCCCATTTGACAGAAGCAGGAGGTGCACATGCAGTGGTAAAGGCAAGGGATAAGATGATCACTACGGTTTTAGAAAAAGAAGACAACTTAAATTTATTTAAATTTTTATATATTACCAAACTCATACCTTAAATTATTATTAAGTTCAAAACCCGGAAAGCTTATTACAGTCCCCTCTTTAATGCTATGATCCAAAGATATGCTACATCCTCAGATTCGGTAGATTATAAAATTTGTTTCAATATGGTGTCAAGCAGGGCGGGCAAGCGAGAAGGCGGGCAGGCTGGCAGGAGAGAAGGCTAACAGGCTAACAGGCTGGGTGGATTAGAAACCTTCAAGTGGGCAGGGGGAGAATTGAGTTGAGCTTAAAAAGTAGCCTGTCCCCTTTTATTCTTTTATTACTTCATCTTCAGGACCTTGATCCGGCGGTGCATATGCCTTTTACCCCTCTGACCGCACTGCTCATACCGGGGGGGAAGTCGGCAACTGCCTCGATCTTTTCCCAGTTGTCTCTAAACCATTCAATGTTTCTTTGAAATCCCTCTTCAAAATCAACAACAGGCTCATAGCCTATCAGTTGCCTGGCCTTGTCTATTGATGCCAGAAGTCTCGGTTTGGTATCCCATTTCCGGCGTTCCCTAAAAATAATATCCGCTTTATTATCACTCGCCTCATTAACCTTTTTAACCAGATCCTTGATCTTTATCTCTCTTCCGGAGGCAAGATTGAAATTTTCCCCTATTGCAGTTGAATAAAAACCGGCTTTTATCAATCCCTGTACAAGGTCTAATACATAGGTAAAATCCCGGGTCTCTTCTCCCGTTCCTGTAACAGGGAGCGGAAAGCCCTTCATGGCCCAGTAAATAAAGTTAGGTATAACATTCCTGTACTGTCCGGGCACTTCACCGGGACCGTAAGAATTGAAAAAACGGCAGTTTACAATAGGCAAGCCGTAGTGATGGTTATAAAAATTACAGTACATCTCTCCCGTCATCTTGTTTATCTGGTATGGAGTTGTAAGGTGCATGGAAATGAATTCTTCCTTTATAGGAAGTTCGGGATATGCTCCGTA
Source organism: uncultured Thermodesulfovibrio sp. (assembly GCA_964639515.1). Lineage (GTDB taxonomy): Bacteria > Nitrospirota > Thermodesulfovibrionia > Thermodesulfovibrionales > JdFR-85 > BMS3Bbin07. The sequence continues at coordinate 3,643 of CAZXDE010000053.1, read as the reverse complement.
AATAGCGCAACCACTTGAAGCGTATATAAACTTTTCGAGGCCGGATATTTTTGAATATTCCAGCAGTTTTATCTGTCCGATTACATCCACCTCTGCCGATGTTTCACAATAGTCAACAGAGTTCTGGTTGGCAAAAAAGGCGGCTAAATGAAAAACAATGCCTGGCTCCTCCTTAAATACCCTTTTTAAATCCACGTCACTCCGCACATCTCCAAGCACAAACATGACGTTAGGCAGGGGCGTGATATTCCATGGATCCCTTGTCTTTATAGCTGAGAGATTATCCAGAACCAGAACTTTACCGTTATCACCGACCAGCCTCGAAAGTGCAATGACAAGATTACTGCCAATGGCCCCCGCACCACCGGTCACCAGGACCGTTCTTCCTGAATAGTAATCTGCAACCTCATCCTCAAGGTAAACCCTGTCTAAATAATTATCAACGAGGGCAATTCTTTTTTCATGAACATCCACATTAAACCTCCCCGTTCAATGTTTTATCATATTTAGTGTTTGTGTATAAACTGCGGTTATCTGTCATTCCCGCAAGTGAAACGAGTCCGGAATCCTTCTTTAAAGAACGATTCCGGACAAGCCGGAATGACAGAAAACAGCAACGGTTCGAGTTTATACACAGACTCTATTTAGTATCTGAACACAACCCTACGGCAGAAACCGCAGGGCGTTTGAAAATTATATCTTTATTTTCGGTGTCATTCCCCGAAAGCGTTCAGGGAAACCTTCAACTTGTTCGGAGCACATGAAAGATTCTGGATATCCATCCTTCGCAGTAAGTACTACGGAGAACCGGTACCAGCATGACTGAATTATGGAACTGCGTCTGATAACCGCAATTTATTATACCTGATTGTATAATTATAATACTATAATTTTTGATTATAATGCTACATCGCTGAAAGGAGTATCCGCACAATTCTTTCTGCAGCCCTTCCATCTCCGTACGGACTAACGGCAACAGCCATCTCTTCATAGGCAGCCTTGTCCCGCAGTAAACGCTCGGTTTCTTCCACAATCCTGTCGGCATAAGGTCCCACCAGCTTTGCAGTCCCCGCCTCAACACCTTCGGGCCGTTCGGTTTCAACCCGCATAACCAGAGCCGGTTTCCCCAATGTGGGGGCCTCCTCCTGAATGCCGCCTGAGTCGGTCAGTATGATAAAGGCAGAGTTCATTAAATGTGCCATGGCATCATACTCGACCGGCTCGATGAGCAACACCCTTTTCATCCCCTGCAGAATCCTGATTACCGGCTCCTGAACATTAGGGTTTAAATGTACAGGATACACAATAACAATATCCGGGTTACGTTCAACCAGTTTCTTCAGACCGTTGCATATATTCTCAAAACCTTTTCCAAAATTCTCCCGTCTGTGTGCAGTAACAAGAATCATCCTGCGTTTCCTGCTATTTCCGTTGACTCCGGCCTTATCTAATATCTCTGTAACAACTTGAGGCACAGACTTCTGTAATATCATATTCAGGGCATCTATCACAGTGTTACCTGTCACAAAGATACTCTCTTCAGGAACGTGTTCTCTGAGCAGGGCATCTTTGGCATTTTTGGTTGGAGCGAAATGGAAGCGTGTCAATACAGATGTGATTCTCCGGTTCATCTCTTCCGGAAAGGGAGAATATAAATTATTCGAACGCAGTCCTGCCTCAACATGTCCCACCGGGATCTTATTGTAGAAGGCTGCCATTGCAGCGGCCATGACTGTTGTTGTGTCACCCTGCATCAGCACTATATCAGGTCTTTCTTTTTTAAAAACCCCGTCAAGTCCGCTGACAACCCTGCCTGTCAGTTCTGCAAGTGTCTGATCCGGTTTCATCAGGTCAAGGTCAATATCAGGCACAATATCAAAGAGGTCCAGGACCTGATCGAGCATCTGGCGATGCTGGGCCGTAACACAAACTCTCATCTGAACACTCGGGGTTTTCTGCAATTGCAGAATTACAGGGGCCAGTTTTATTGCTTCAGGCCGGGTACCAAATACGGCAAGCATCTTTCTCATGTTTGACCTTTCCTTAGCGCACTTTTAATACATTCCTCTAATTCTGCAACCGCCCTTTGAAGAGACATCTCACGGACAACAAATTCCCGTCCCTGCCTTGAATAATCTGCACAGATATCGGGATTACCTGAAAGAAAAAGAATCTTTTCAGCCAGCAACTCAGGGTCTTCAGGACCTATACATATACCACATCCGGACTCCCTGATCAACTTCGGTGCATCACCGTCAAGGGGCATGCTTGCAAGTACCGGTCTGGCTGCTGCCATGAGGCTCAGTATCTTTGACGGAACTACAGGTGTTTTAACCTTATTGTTTAAAGTTACTAACCCCACATCCGAAGAGGCGACTACATATGGATAGACTGACTTAGTCTGCATCTCAAGAAACCTTACATTTTTCAAACCATATTCTTCTACCCTGCTTTTCAGGTTCTCTTTCTCTATGCCGTTACCGACAATAAAAAACTCAATCTCGTCCCTGTCCCTTAAAATCCTTGCAGCCCCAATTACACTCAGGAGTCCCTGAGACATCCCCAGGGTCCCTGCATAGCCAACAACAAATTTCCCGTTGAGGTCGTACTTTCCGGAAAACTCGTTCTCCCTCGGCAGGGGTTTCATCTCATCCGTGTCTATCCAGTTGGGAAGAACCTTGACCTTTCTTCCATCAATCCCCTTTATGTCAACAATATGCCTCCTGTTGCCCGTGGAATGGACTGTAATCAGAGACGACCTCCTATAGCAAAACTCCTCAAGCGTTTCAAGAAAATATATCAGTAGTCTGTTCTTCAGCACCCCCTGGTCTATATAACACTGCGGGTGCAGGTCCTGCACCCCCATTATAAACGGAACCCCCCTGAAGAGGTTCAGCAGCCATCCTGAGACCCCCATGAAGAGCGGTGGAGAGTAGATGAAGACGACATCCGGCTTCTCCGAAAGGAGTCCCCCCAAAAAAGAGTTCAGGGGAGCGGTCAGGTGTCCGACCGCGAGTTTTATTTTTTGTGGACCGAATACCGGGAAAGCTATTCGTGTAACTTGAACTCCACCCATATCTTCCTTCATAAAGAGCCTGCCCCGGTATTTAGCGGGAATGGCCTTCAGGTTATACCAGGGAAAACCAGTAACAACATTTACCTTGTGTCCCCTGTCAGCCAAGCCCCTTGCCAATTCATAAAACAGGTTTGCTGCCGTGCCTATTTCGGGGGGGAAATATCTGGACAAAAGCAGAATATTCAAAAGATCTCCATTTTCTCGCAAAGGCGCAAAGTTCGCAAAGGCTACAGATTATTTACTATACGTATGCTTTTATGGATTTTCAAACTGTTATTAACAATAATTTTAGCTATTTCATTTTCAGTCATCTTTCTTAGCGTTCTTTGCGCCTTTGCGAGACCCATTCTCCCATCAAATACACTACCTTTTTCTCGCAAAGACGCCAGGTTCGCAAAGTCTACAGATTATTTACAATACGTGTAATACCGTTTTTTATTAATTCAACATTGAAATTGACCAATAACCCAAGTTTTAATCCCGTTAGTTTCAAGTATGTTAAAAGTTGTTTCTTATGAACAGGCATGATATTTTCAACAGATTTTAATTCGATTATAACCTTGTCCT
>CAZXDE010000052.1:0-11177 GCA_964639515.1 uncultured Thermodesulfovibrio sp. | reverse complement strand
CTATGCCATGATGGTAATTAGTCTTCTGATTTTGAAGTCAACATCCAGCCACCATTCTTCGTCGAAACGATCCAATAATGAAAGAGCTTCATCCGAAGATAAGTCATTGATTATTTTTATGTGAAGCCCCGAATAGTTTTCAACAGGATCTATGATTTTCTCTAAGATGATGTTGTTTGCCTTGTCAGTAAAAATCCTTCTAATCTCTCCATAGATGTCTCGAAGAGGAGAAATAAGATGAGAGTTTTCAAGGAGGAAACTCTTGACATCCAATACGTTCTTAATTGCGTATAGTTCGCATATCAAAGCAATATCATATTCATTTTTTGATGAATAAGCTTTTGAAGCTGTAGAGGTATAATGAGGTATAATACATGATTGTTCTGAAACCTCGTCTAATTTAATGTGAAGTCGCACAGGTGTATTTATTGCATAAGTAATCCTTGTAGGACCTTTGCATTGAACTTCAATAATATCATATTGACTTTCGCTACCGGGATAGTAAGTATAAATTTTGCCTGGCTTCCAATTTCCTTGCTCTATTGAATACGCAATAATCCCAGAATCTGTTCTCGCTTCTTCGGTAATACGCTCTGTTCCTGCCATTTTAACCCTCTTTTACACTATCAAAATCAAGTTTATAAACAGTTTTTAATACTTTTTCAGAGATTCCCTTGTTTTTTAGTGCAGCACCCTTAATGTTCTTTTTGATGTCCTCTGTGCTCTTTACATCATAATGATAATTAAAATCAAATGAAATACTTTCATTGTCATGGGATATTCTAAGATTTACTGCTGTATCTTCAACGATAATTCTCCTATGAATCGACTTATGTGTCGTTGCTATTTCTTGTTCTTTAAACCAGTCGTCATCATTAAAATCAAACATCTTCATTAAGTCATCATTGATTTTTTCCGTATAACCGAAATTAAATCCATAAGCTTGAACTGGAGTAGCAGGTAATAATAAAACAAGTTCGTGTGCAAATGTTTCTACATTTTCTAAGCATTGATCTTCAGGCTTGAGGGACACAAGTGTTACGTTATTTGAGGTTGGTACAAGTATAACATTGTTTTTTTGAGAAATATATCTATTGGGTAGGGCTATATTGAAAGCAACTTCAACGCCTATTTGATCGTCTTTAAATATATTTTTACCTATCCAGTCGGGAGTCAATATATACTTATTCCAGTGCCCTACGAGTATGATTGTAAAACTTCCCTCTTTGACTCTCATTGTGTACTCGAACCCTCCCACGTTATTCAACATAAATATACCATTAAATATTATTTTTTTACAGCATTTAACTCTGCGATGTGGGAAAAACTTCATGCTCAGGACTTTAAAGGAACCAAAAAGCCCGCTGGATTTTTAATCTGAATCGGTACTGTGGCTTTAAAATCGCATTTTTCACCCCTAAATCAATATAATTCTTAATGCTCGAAGAATTCGTACACAAGCTTAAAGAGGACAGGGCCTTTGGCCTGCAGATAACGACTCACAGATATATCCCGCCAGAAGAACCACGATATCGTGACCTTGAGCTCGACGAGAGGCTCCGGGGGCTGCTGCTTTCAAGGGGGATCAGCCGTTTCTGGTCCCATCAGGTCGAGGGCATAGAACTCGTCAGACGGGGTGAGAACGTTGTGGTGATGACTCCCACTGCGAGCGGCAAGAGCCTTATTTACAACATACCTGTTGTTGAAACCATCCTCAGGGACCCACGGGCAAGGGCGCTTTATCTTTTTCCCCTGAAGGGGCTTGAGCAGGATCAGGTGAACAACCTGAACGAGCTGCTGCAGCCCCTCGGCATAGGTGAGAGCACCGGTTCAAAGCGTCCCCTGGCCCCTGCCGAGGTATATGACGGTGATACAACTGCGTACAGGAGAAAGAAGATAAGGGAAATGCTTCCGAATGTGATATTTACAAACCCTGACATGCTTCACTTTGCAATCAATGCCTATCATCCGAAGTGGGAGGAGTTTTTCAGGAATCTCCGCTATGTTGTCATCGACGAGATCCACGCTTACAGAGGTGTTTTTGGCTCCAATGTTGCCCAGGTACTGCGGAGACTCAGACGCATATGCCGGAGGTGGGGATCGGACCCGCAGTTTATCGCAAGTTCGGCAACCATTGCAAACCCGGCAGACCTTGCAGAAAGCCTGGTGGGACTGCCCTTTAAAGCGGTTACAAAGAGCGGTGCTCCCCAGGGAGGCAGGCATTTCCTCTTTATAAATCCCCTTGAGAGCGCTTATACGGTTGCAATGAGGCTGTTTGTGGAATCCCTCAGGGCCGGGCTCAAGACCATAGTCTTTACCAAAGCAAGGAAGATTACAGAGCTGATCTATGCCTGGGCTATAAAGAGGGCGCCGGAACTGACTGACAAGATCAGCCCCTACAGGGCGGGATTCCTCCCAAAGGAGAGACGGGAGATTGAGCGGAGGCTCTTTGAAGGCGAACTCTCCGGAGTAGTATCCACAAGCGCCCTTGAGCTTGGTGTTGATATAGGCGGGCTTGATTGCTGTATACTTGCAGGGTATCCGGGATCGATATCGAGCACCTGGCAGAGGGCGGGCAGGGTAGGAAGGCACGGTGAGGAGTCCCTTGTAATAATGATTGCAATCCAGGACGCCCTGGACCAGTATCTAATAAGACATCCGGAGACCTTTTTTGGAAAGAGTCACGAAGCAGCCATAATCGACCCTGAAAGCCCGGTGATATTAAAAAAGCACCTTCCCTGCGCTGCTGCCGAGGTCTACCTGAAAGAGGATGACAGTGTGTACGACATGGTCAGGTTGAGGCCCCTCATAGATGAACTCGTAAGGGAAAAGGCCCTCAGGTTGAGCAAAAAGGGTGATGTATGGTACTCAGGCATATGGATGCCCCACAGAGGGGTGAGCATCAGGGGTATTGGGGAGTCCTTCCGCATTATTGATAAGGACGGCAATATGATAGGTGAGTTGAATGGTCTGAGGGTCTTCAGGGATGCCTTTCCAGGAGCGATATATCTGCACAGGGGAAGGCAGTATCAGGTAGGGCAGCTCAGCATGGAGGAGAGGAAAGTATTTGTCAGGGAGGTTGATGTGCCTTATTATACGCAAGCCCTGAGTGCCGAGGAGACCGGGATATTGGCTGAAAAGCAAAAGAAAAACCTCAGCAATCTGACGATTCACCTCGGTGGGCTCAGGATAAGCCAGAGGGTTGTGGGGTATGAAAAGAGGAGGATCTACGACAGGGCCAGGCTCTCCAGGCACAGCATTGAGATGCCGGAGTATGTATTTGATACAGAAGGTGTATGGTTCAGGATTCCGGATAACATAAAAGAGGCTGTGGAGGGCGAGGGCTTTGACCTTGGTGGAAGCATCCATGCCCTGGAACATGCAGCCATAGCGTGCATGCCCCTGATTGCACTCTGTGAAAAGATGGATATAGGGGGATTAAGTTATGTCAATTATCCGCAGTTCAGGGGGCCGGGAATATTTATTTATGACGGATATGAGGGAGGCGTCGGGCTTACAAGACATGCCTTTGACGTGGCACAGACGTGGTTAACGCTCTCCATGAAGTTTATCGACGAGTGCCCCTGTGAGAGCGGGTGTCCATCCTGCGTGCAGGACCCGCAGTGCGGCTCCGGCAACCAGCCGCTCGACAAGGGGGGCGCAAGACTCCTGCTCTCCCTTATCCTCAGGGAGGAAGGCGGATGATGGAACAGACCTTCACTGTTTCAGTGGATGATGACGGACAGAGGATTGATGTATATCTCTCTTCAAAAACGTCTCTGAGCCGTTCCTCCATACAGGAACTCATCATCAGCGGTGCTGTTACAGTAAACGGCATGGCTGTCAAACCGAGTTACAAAGTAAGGATGGAAGGCAGGATTCAGGTAATCTTCCCTGAAAGGGAGACGGCCACACTCGTTGCGGAACCACTGCCGATTGAGGTGATATACAGGGATGAAGACCTTATCGTTGCAAACAAACCGCCGGGCATGGTGATGTATCCTGCGGCCGGGCATTCGGGGGGAACATTGATGAATGCCATTGCCTGGCTTGCTGACCGCCTTGCAACAGTTGGTGCTCCGGTGAGGCCCGGCGTTGTGCACCGCATTGACAAGGACACATCCGGTCTTGTAGTGGTGGCCCTCTCTGATGAGGCCTATTTCGGTCTTGTAAGCCAGTTCAGGGAGAGGACTATTGAGAGGAGTTATATTGCCCTTGTTTATGGTTCCATGAAAGAAGACAGAGGGGAGATTGAACTCAAAATCGGCCGCTCCCCCCTGCACAGAAAAAAGATGTCCACAAGAGTAAAGAGGGGCAAGCCTGCCCTGACATCCTGGAGGGTTCTGGAACGCTACAGCCTGGCAACAATGATAGAGGCAAAACTTGCCACAGGCAGGACCCATCAGATAAGGGTACACTTCTCAGCCCTCGGGCATCCGGTGCTTGGGGACAGGGATTACGGGGGAAAAACATCCCTGAGGCTTAATAATATGGTGCTGAAGATACCGCGTCAGATGCTTCATGCTGAACGCCTTGGGTTCAGTCACCCTGTTACCGGTAAATGGCTTGAGTTCCGGGTGCCGTTGCCTGAGGATATGATGGAAGTTGTGCGGGTACTAAGGGGTGCGTATTGATTAAGAAGGCAGGGCCTTTACCTCTGCAAAGGCAAGATGCTAAAATCATACCGTGCTTTTTGTTGTCAGTTAAACCTGTAACCCATAACTCGTAAAAACGGAGGATAAAATGCCAAGGGTTAGGAGGACAATAGTAAGCGTCTCTGACAAGACAGGGCTTGAGGAATTTGTAAAAACCTTGAATGATCTCAGTGTAGAGATTTTATCGACTGGAGGGACCGCTATGAAGCTCAGAGAGCTCGGGGTGCCGGTTGTTGAGGTCTCTGACTACACGGGCTTTCCGGAAATGCTTGATGGACGGGTCAAGACCCTTCATCCGAAAATACACGCCGGGCTGCTTGCAAAAAGAGACAACCAGAAACATGTTGATGAGTTAAAGGCCCAGGGGATAGAGCCCATAGACATGGTCGTTGTAAACCTTTATCCATTTGAGGAGACCATTTCAAAACCGGATGTGACGTTTCAGGAGGCCATAGAGAACATTGATATCGGCGGACCAACCATGCTCCGGGCTGCAGCCAAGAACTTTGAAAGCGTTGCAGTTGTTGTTGATCCAGCTGATTATGATATTATCCGTGAGGAGATGATAAGGCTTGGCGGAGAGATAAGTTACAAGACCCGGGTAAGGCTTGCCCAGAAGGTCTTCAGCCACACTTCTCATTATGATTCCCTGATCGCAAAATACCTCTCTGACGTAATACAGGAAAGCTGGACGGATACCGGCGATTTTTGATTGAAACAAGAGCAGCTTGTTCAATAAGGCATGGAATAAATAAACCACGAAGATACCGGGCAGATTGGAAATTATTCATTCACCATTGCTCATCCGGCCTTTTCAGTTTTTTTCTGACAGCGTTTTGTCCTTCCGGATACAAAATGACGGATAAATGATTCCCGAGGAGGTTTTTTTATGAAGGTTCTTGTTATAGGTGGCGGCGGCAGAGAACATGCCATTGTGTGGAAACTCGCACAGAGCCCCCGTGTTGACAGAATTTACTGTAGCCCCGGCAATGCAGGTATTTCAGAGATTGCCGAATGTATTGATATAGATATTTCTGATCATGAGTCGCTCATAGACTTTGTCAAGTATGACTGGATAGACCTGACCATAGCAGGCCCTGAAGACCCGCTGACAAAAGGGATTGTTGATAAATTTGAGCGCGAAGGCAGGAGGTGTCTTGGTCCGGTAAAGGACGCTGCCAGACTTGAGGCAAGCAAGGTCTTTGCAAAGGAGTTCATGAGGAAATACAATATCCCCAGCGCCGAATACAAGACCTTCACCTCCTATATCCACGCTGAGGAGCATGTGAGGATGAAAGGGGCTCCGATAGTTATAAAGGCAGACGGCCTGGCTGCAGGAAAGGGCGTTTTCGTGGCCAAAACCGTGGATGAGGCAATAAGCGCCCTGAGAGTTATAATGAAGGAAAAGGCATTTGGTCCTGCAGGGGATCGGGTGGTTGTTGAGGAGTGTCTTGAGGGTGAAGAGGCTTCATACCTTGTCTTTACCGACGGGAAGACCATCCTGCCGATGGCAAGTTCCCAGGACCACAAACGGGTTTACGACAATGACGAAGGGCCGAATACCGGCGGGATGGGCGCTTACAGTCCTGCACCGGTGATAACACCTGAGGTGGAAAAGAAGATTATGGACAGGGTTATGAAGCCTGCCATACGGGGTTTGAAGAAGGAAGGGATAAAGTACAAGGGAATCCTCTATGCAGGCATAATGTTAAGAGATGGTGAACCCTACGTGCTTGAGTTCAACTGCCGGTTCGGAGATCCGGAGACCCAGCCGATCCTGACAAGACTTGACTCAGACCTCCTGGAGATATCCCTGGCCATTACTGACGAAAAACTCTCCGACATCTCCCTTGAATGGAGACCCGAGGCATCCGTGTGTGTGGTCGCAGCATCCGGGGGGTATCCCGGTAAATACGAGACCGGCAAGCTGATAACAGGGCTTGATGACGTCAAGCAGATGGAGGACACGGTAGTCTTCCATGCGGGCACAGCTTATGACGGTCAGGACATCATGACGGCAGGCGGACGCGTGCTTGGTGTTACAGCCCTTGGAAAGGATATAAGGGAGGCAAGGGACAGGGCATACGAGGCGATCGGCAAGATACACTTTGAGGGGATGCACTACAGAAAGGATATTGCCGGCAGGGCGATAAAGGATCAGAGATAAACCACTGTTACTGCCTCACCACCTTCATCTTCATCCCCCTTCCTGAAATCCCTCACAAGGGGATGCCCTTTCAGATAATCACGGATACCGGAGGAGAGTCTGCCCGTGCCTATACCGTGAACTATCTTCACGCTCCTGAGTTCTGCAATTGATGCGTCATTAAGGTATCGCTCAAGCACGGAAAGGGCAGGGTCAACCCTCTGGCCTATCAAGTTCAGTTTCCCTGAAAGTCCCTCAGTTATATCATCAGTACCGGTTACACTCCTGATAGTTCCAACTGTGGAGGCTGCCTCATCAGCAGGTTCTGTTACTGGTTCTGCAAGCTCTCCGGCAGGAACCTCTATCTCGCGGCCCCTGACCACAACCCTGCACCGTCCTGTCCTCCGGTGTACAGAGCGGACTATACCATTGACACCGAGCCTCCTGATACAGACGGTCTGGCCCTCTCTGACTTCCCTGAGTCCCGGGGTCTCCTCTCCTTTATACAACTCCTGCTTTTGCCTCACTTTGGCAATGCTTTGGTCAAGGCCTTTTAAAACCTCCCTTGCCTTCATGAGTTCAGTCTGTCTCAATTGCTTTATAACGTCACGGGACTCCCTCTTTGCCTTCAGCAGTATCCCCTCTGCCTCCCTCAGATTTCTTGAAAAAATCTCTTTCCTCTCAGCCCGTATCCTTGAAATCTCCTCTCTTAATGATGCACGAAGCCCTGTCAGCTCCTGCCTCAGGCGCGCAGTCTCTGCAAGCATCCGGTCAAGCTCCTCTCTCTTTCTCATCAGCTCTGAAAGCAGGGTCTCGACCCTTGCCCCCGATTCCTTCATAAGCCCGCGGGCCTCTCTTATCAGGTCCGGCGGCAGGCCGAGCCGTCCGGCAATCTCAAATGCGTGGGACTGGCCCATCTCTCCTGTAAGAAGTCTGTATGTGGGTCTGTAGGCAGGAAGGCCATCTGAAATCTCTTCCTCCATCTGCATTGCTGCGTTTATCATCCCCGGCTCTGTATGGGCAAAGGCTTTTAAGAGTCCAAGATGCGTTGATACGGCAGTAAGGGCACCGCACCTTCTGAGCTCCCTGAGTATGGCGCATGACAGAGGCCCCCCTTCCTCAGGGTCCGTCCCTGTGCCAAGCTCATCTATTATCACGAGGGTCTCCCTGTCACTGCGGGCCAGGATTTCGGATATGCGGCCTATGTGTGCGGAAAAGGTGGAGAGGTTCTGCTCAATGGACTGCTCATCACCGATATCGGCAAGCACCTTGCTGAGCATTGGAAGGGTTGAACCTGATTCAGCAGGCAGGTGCATCCCGCAGAGGGCCATTATCTGCAGGACTCCTACAGTCTTGAGGGCCACTGTTTTTCCACCAGTATTTGAGCCTGTTATTACCATGCAGGAGTAGTCACTGCCAAGTTCAAAGTCCAGGGGCTGGAGCTTATCTTGCTGACCAATCCTCCTCAGTGTCTGCCACAGCAGGGGGTGCCGGCCCTTCAGAACCCTTATGAATCCTCGAACGTTAATCTCGGGCGGTGTCATCCCCATCAGCTCTGAGAAGGCGGCAAGGGCCGAAATACAGTCGATCCTCAGTACTGTATTATAGTCCTCGACTATCTCTGCAAGCACATCTCTGAGCATGGCCGAGAGTCTTCTCAGCACCCTGAATTCCTCGACCTTCTCCTCTGCCCGCAGGGACTCGAGTTCGTTCCCGAGGGCCTGAGTCTCATAGGGCTCAATAAAAAGTGTCTCACCTGAGTTTGAGATGTCATGGACTACCCCTTTAACATGCCACTTTGAATCCCTCTTTACAGGAATGACCCACCTGCCGTTTCTCCCGGTTATATAGAATTCCTGGATGTGGGGTTTGAGGTCCCGCCTCCGGAGCAGGCCCTCAAGGGCTGCCCTGATCCTCTTGTCAAGATACCCGAGGCCCTCTCTTATGGCAGAGAGTTCAGGAGATGCCCTATCTGCTATTTTGCCCTCCCTGTCAATAGAGGACTCTATCTTTCGCTTGAGGTAGGCGTGGGTCCTGAGGTGTGAGGCGATTTCACTGAGCATCGGAAGGGAGGGTTCGTCCCTCAGAAGGCCCTTTATATTTATGGCAGATGTGAAGAGGGGCAGGAAATCCGTCAGTTCAGACGGGGCAAGCACTGAATCTGCGGGTCTTAACCTCTGAAACAGGGGCGTCAGCTCTTCAAAGTGCTCTATACCATGGTGTTTCCCCTCGGCCATGAGGTGTCTGCCCTCAGAGATGAGGTTGATCCGGTCCCTGATGCCCTTGATGTCGCCAATTGGTTTTATGTTGAGAACAAGGGTTTTCCCGGGTGAGGAAACGGCAAAGGCACCTGCCATCTCAAGTATCTTGTTGAATTCAAGGACTCGAAGGGTGTGTTTATCCATTGTGTCCCTTGTGTGTGGCTTTAGTCTGATACATCTGGTAAAATCTGGTCTATCAATGCCCTGACTTCTGCAAATACAGCATCTACCGGACTTGAGGCATCTACCACCTTCACCCTTGCAGGCTCCTTACGGGCAATGCTTAAAAACCCCTCTCTGACCCGTTCGTGAAACGCGATCTCCTCCATCTCAATCCGGTCCTTTTTTCCGGCATGGCTGTTTCTCTGAAGTCCTGCCCTTACGTCAAGGTCAAGCAGTATCGTCAGCTCAGGCCATACACCGTCCCTTGCAACTGCATCAATCTCTCTCATCATCTTAAGGTCAAGACCCCGGCCAAATCCCTGATATGCCATGGTGGAGTCAGTAAACCGGTCGCAGAGGACAACATCTCCCCTCTTCAGTGCCGGGGCTATCAGGTGGTGTACATGCTCGGCCCTGTCGGCAAAATAGAGGAGTAGCTCTGTAACGGGGTGCATGCCCTTGTGTGCGGGGTCAAGGAGGATACTGCGTATCTCTTTTCCTGCAGCAGTATCTCCGGGCTCGTAGGTGTGAATGACTTTGAACCCCTTTGAGGCAAGATATTTTGAGGCCATCTCTGAAACCGTGGACTTCCCTGAACCCTCAATGCCCTCAAAGGTGATAAAAACTCCCCTCATTGCCTCATGGTCTCGCCGAGTGATTTCAGGAGAGAAAAGACCTTTCCGGCCTCTTCCTCTGTCCTGCTGCCGGTGCCGCAGGAGGGTGTAAGTATGGAGTGATTTACAATCAGGTCTTCGGGGATCCTGGAAGAGAGGTCGTTGAGCCTGCCGAGAAGTCTTTCCTTCAGGACTTCAAGCCTCTCTTTCTGTATGGCACCTGTGGTCGGAACAATCCCCCATGCAAGATATCCGCCCCTTCTGAAGAAACCGTCAAGGTCATCCGTATATATCTGGAGGGTCTCAAAATAATCGTAGGCATCAAAGTTCAGTATATCCACACCCGTACGGATCAGCATTCCCCAGTCAGCCTTGCCGCAGCAATGTATTCCTGCAAGGCCATCAACAGAATGTATAGCCTCAACAGTGTCGCGCAGGAGTCTTTCAGCCTCTGCGGACTCAACACCTAAATAACTGCTGCTGCCTATTGCAGAAAGGATGGGCTCGTCAATAAATATAATCACCTTTTCAGCAAATGCCGAAAGCACCTTCACCTGCCACTGGGCCTTTCGCTGAAGGAGAAGTGAGGCCACCTCCCTTAACTCCTCGTTAAAATATATGTACCGCCCCTCCACATCCTTCAGCCCGAGGGTAAATGTCAGGGGGCCTGTAATCTGTCCCTTTAAGACCCGAAACTGCCTTCCGGTTATCTTGTCCAGAAAGGCATAAAACCCCCTGGAGTATTCCTCTGAGATGGGAAAGTCCTCACCCGCAGAGTAAAGTTCATAAAAACGGTTTAAATCGTCCTGTCCTGCGTGCTCAACCAGTACCCTCTCCCTGTCCGTATCCACTACCACACCCGGCAATCCCTCTGAATACTGGGGAACCATGAACTCCTTGAAGGTGCGGTGGGGTAACTGGGGCCAGAATGGAATGTCACAGTGCGCAAGCACAAGCCTGACCGCCTCATCCGGGTCAGTAAAGGGAAGGCTTCCTATTCCTGTAGTCTCAAATGGTTTAATCATAAGGAGTATTTGCTGCATAATCAGGACACCGCATTCCGTTATTCTGAATGCTGCCTCAATATCAGTATTGTCAATAATACACCATTGACTGAAGGGGTGACAAGTTCTGCAAAAAATAGTGACAGAAAGAAAGGGCAAGGGAGACGGGTACAGAACAGGAAGGGTTCCTTGACAATTATCAGGCAAAACCTTTAATTTATATAAACTAAAGTGGGGCTGTAGCTCAGTTGGGAGAGCGCTTGAATGGCATTCAAGAGGTCGGCGGTTCGATCCCGCTCAGCTCCACCAAATCTGATTTCTTTCGGTGTCCGCCT
>CAZXDE010000051.1:1898-11212 GCA_964639515.1 uncultured Thermodesulfovibrio sp. | reverse complement strand
AATTAAACCAATAAGTTGATAAAGTGTAAAGGTTATTTATTTTCAGTCGCTTAGCACTTTCCCATGAATACGATATATTGACATAGCTACCTCCTTTACTCGGAATATGTGTTTATTGGCGCCGTTGCCGTATAACGGAGTTCTTCAGCCGCAGCGAATAGCTGTCGGCTGCAAGAGCATGGGTGGGTGCTCCTATTCGAGGTAACCGCTATCTGGATCAGACATAAATGGATTCAATTTTGCCATTGCGGTACACATCATTTTGAATCCGCATTTTTCGTAAAACCCTTCACGACCCGGAACAGCATATAGGATTATATTTTCGACGGGTAATTGTTCAAATAGTCTGTTGATAATCTTTTTTCCAATATCTCTGCCCTGATAATCAGGTAACACAACCTTAGCATAAATAGCAGCCTGATATTCCCCATCACAAAGGGCTCTTCCCATACCTACTATTTTATCTGTATCAAAGGCATACACAACGGCGTAACTTGATTCGAATGCTTTCTTTAGTTTTTCAGGTTCACGTCTTCGCTTTCCAGGGGGTGCATGTTCAAAAACTACAACAGCTTCATTCCAATCTATATTCTGATTTGTTCTTATCAAATACTGTATCATTTTTTCCATACACCTAACAAGTTATTATACAAATTGACAACGGCCAGGAACAATTGCTATTATTTATAGTCATATAGACTTTTGTCCCCTGTGGTCTCATGATCTCAAGAAATCAAAAACAATGCGCCCATAGCTCAACTGGATAGAGCGTCGGACTACGAATCCGTAGGTTGGGGGTTCAAATCCTCCTGGGCGCGCCAACTTCCTGGTATCTCAGCCCTTTCTCAAAACATACAATCTTCTGACAGATACGAAGTTTGCAATGACGGCAAGGACCACAAGGAGGCAGAATAACTGATTTAATACTGCACCTAACATAACCAGAAAAGACCTTGTATCTCTTCCAAACCTCCAGCCCGCCCCCTTTTGCTCCTTTAACACAACGGCATCATACTTGATCGCCGTATAACTGTTCATAAGGCTCCCCGTAAGTGCAAGGTAGCCTGTAACCCACACGAGATAGTCACCACCGTGGGAAATCCACCAGCCATACGTCAAACCAAGGATTACAACGGCATCTGCGTATCTGTCCAGTACTGCATCAAACCATGCACCGTAATCCGACTGCTGAAACTTTAACCTTGCCACCTCACCGTCACATCCGTCAAGGATTGAAGAGACCTGCACCAGAAGACCGCCAAGGAGAACGGGCAGGTAATTGCCGAAAGAAAGCAGCAGGGCTGCAAGGACAGAGATGGTAAAGCTTGCGAGTGATATTGTATCCGGTTTTATCCCTGTCTTCAGCAAAACTCTTGAAACCCTTATTGATATAGGCCTGTTCAGGTACCTCGATATAAAACCGTCTGTTGGTTTTATCAAACTCCGGCAGAGCAGGTCTTCAGCCTTTCTGAATGCCTCTTCAGTATCAATATCGATCCAGAACCTGCCGTCAAGATCATAAGCCTTGAGCCTCCCCTCACCGGCAAGTCTCTGCATACCGCCTGAAAGCGTCTCGTCACCATGCATTATACTCTCCTGAAGGGCGTCAAATAATGAAACAGAGCAGGAAAATATTCCGCAATCAACGGCATTATATTCCGACAATCCCTTGCCGATACTGACAACCATACCATCCCTTACCATTACCCTGGTGGCATCCTCCATATCAATATAGTCATTTGGAGTACTGTCAACCACCATCAGGACTTCCTTGTCATCCAGTTGAAAACTTTTTACTTCCCTCAGGACTGAAGGCTCAAATATGTGATCCGACATTAACAGTATAAACCTTTCCTTCAATACTTCCCGGGCCTTAAGGACAGACAGGGCGTTCCCCCTCTGCCAATCCTCATTCTCTACATATACAATCTCAACGCCGTATTTGCTCCCATCTCCCAACTCCTCTTTTATCATGGCTCCGCGATACCCGATAACCACGACAAACTCTTTAATGGAGGCGTCTCTTGCGGTAAGAATTACACGTTCAATAAGTGAGAGACCAAGAAGTCCGGCCAGTGGTTTTGCATGGTTGTTTGTCATGGCTCTGAGCCTGCTGCCCATACCAGCGGCAATGACCAATGCCTTCATCTCAGCGCTCCCGTTTACCCGAGATAAACTCCTCAACCATCTTCCTTGCCGTATTGTCTGGAAATTGTTGGGGCGGATGTTTCATGGTATAGGCAGAAATTGAGGTAAGGGGCCCGCCTGTCTTTCTCTCTATCGCCAGCTTGCAGCATCTTATTGCATCAATTGCACAACCGGCAGAGTTTGGGGAGTCCTCCACTGACAACCTCAGCTCCAGCTCCATCGGAACATCACCAAACGTCTTCCCCTCCATCCTGAGAAAACAGACCTTGTTATCCTTGAGCCAGGGGATATAATCGGACGGGCCTATATGGATGTTCCTTGGGTCAAGCGGCTCTGAAAGCACTGACTGAACAGCCTCTGTCTTCGATACCTTTTTCGACCTGAGCCTGTCACGTGCCAGCATATTGAGAAAATCCGTATTGCCTCCTGTATTGAGCTGGTATGTCCGCTCAAGCTTCACTCCCCTGTCTGAAAAGAGTTTTGCCAGTGTCCTGTGAGTTATTGTCGCTCCGATCTGGGCCTTTATATCATCCCCTACCGCCGGAATACCTTTCTGACTGAACCTGTCTGCCCATTTACCGTCGGAGACGATAAACACAGGCATACAGTTAATAAAGGCCACTCCGGCCTCAAGACAGCTATTAGCGTAATATTTAACAGCCTCTTCCGAGCCCACAGGGAGATAGTTTAAGGCAATCTCGGCACCGCTCTCACTCAGCACCCTCACAATATCAACCTCCGGAGTATCTGAAATCAGAAAGGTTTCATCCCCGGAATACTCCTGCATATGCGGGGCAACACCATCAAGCACCCTCCCCATGACTACTTTTACCCCGGTCATCGGGATTTCTTTCTGAAATACAACGGTACAGTTAGGAGGTGCAAAGATTGCCTCGCTCACATCTCTTCCAACCTTTCTCCCGTCAATATCAATGGCAGCAACAACCTCAATGTCACCTGGATTGTAACCACCGATATCCCAATGCATAAGACCTGTTACATCTTCCACTGTCTTATTCCTGTAATAGTAAATACCCTGCATCAGGGAGCTGGCACAGTTTCCCACACCAATAACGGCAATCCTTATCTTTCTCATACTACACCTCCTGATGAAGCAGTATTACTGTCACTTACGTATGATACACTCTCAAGATGATTTTCAACAGAATCTGTTAGTGAATACACTGCGGTAAAAACACAGGGCTTAAAACTTTTCAGGATATACAAGAGCTGTAATCAATATAGCATCATCTCTCAGGAAAAAACAAGAACTGCCTGTCGTCAAAAAAACACGGAATACCTTGATGAATAAAGGCTTTTTCTGTTTCCCCGTTACACAGGATGTATAGCACGGATGACTCAAAATGAACGCCTTTATGATAGAATAAATGCACTTTATAAGCCTCAAAAATAACAGATGCTAAGGAACCTATGGAAAAGGAACAGAAAAAGGCACTTTTAGAGTCGATACTATTTATTTCGGGAACTCCCCTTAACCTGAAAGACCTGCAGAAGATAACGGAATTCTCTACAGGAGAGATAAGCTTCTTGCTAAATGAGCTTATGGCTGAATACAGGGACCGGAAAGGAGGCATACTCCTGGTTGAAGTTGCAGGGGGGTACCAGATGGTTTCAAATCCTGAGTATTCACATTGGGTTAAAAAGCTTAAAGCCACAACACCACAGAAACTCTCGATAGCAGCCCTTGAAACCCTTTCCATTGTGGCTTACCGGCAGCCCATTACAAAGGCAGAGCTTGAACAGCTCAGGGGGGTCAATTCCGATGGCGTTATAAAGAGTCTGCTTGAAAGACGGTTTATCAGGATTGTGGGCAAGAAAGAAGTCCCGGGCCGGCCCCTCATTTACGGGACCTCCAGGGAGTTCCTTCAGCATTTCGGACTCAAGGACCTCTCGGAATTGCCGACCATGCGCGATTTGAACCCTGACGAGTTATAGATACAACCAGGTTCAGGATAAATAGAGTTAGAGAGTTCAGGAGTTCAGGGGTATATAGCTTCAGGATATGAAACAGAAAGAAACTTCTTAATTCTTTTAAATCGAGAGTAATCTTGAAGTAATCGAGAAGCTGAAAAAAAGACTTTAGAGCCTCACGATGCCTTCACGATAGGCTCAGGATAAGGATTAAGTACGCAGTAGAGACACATCAATACTCGATTCCCTTCCTTGCAGCCTGTCCTTTGCCGAGTGGGTGTTTTACTGCCTTCATGTATGTGACATAATCAGCTATATCAATCATCCCTTCTGTTGCACCGCGCCCTGTAAGGACAAGTTCAGTGCTTTCACAAAAGCTCTTCATAAAATTAACGGCTTCACTTTCTGAAATTATACCGGCGCCAACAAGGTTATTGAATTCATCGATAATGACGAGGTCAAAGTCCTGAGCACTATGCTGAATCTCCCGCAGGGCCTCAAAAGAGCGCTTCTTTAGTTCAGTCCTGTCTATCCCGGGGTAGAAAGATGGTGGTTTAATCTCAGTGAATCTCCTTGTCTCAATTGAGAGTTTTTGCAGAAGGTCAAGCTCTCCACCTGTATTGTCAGGTTTCATAACCTGGGCAAACAAAACCCTCCACCCCCTGCTTTTTGCCCTGACGGCAAGGCCCACGGAGACGGTTGTTTTTCCCTTGCCCTCACCTGTATAAATATGGATAAGTCCCTTGGTCATCTTGTCCCCCTGACTTCCTCAATCTTCATAAGGGTATCCCTGTATGCATCAGCCCTCTCAGGCCTTATCTCTATCGCCCTCTTTACGAGTGCTTCGGCCTCATCAAGGTTTTTACCCAGTTTATAATAAAGCCACGCCAGATTATTCATTGCATCGGCATTTGCAGGATCCTCACGAATGGCCTTCCTGTAAAACTCCTCGGCTCCCTTTAAATCCCCTTTCAGGAAAGAGGCATTGCCCATATATAAATATGCTACGGGTAAAGTTTCCGAAGCCTTTTTATATTCACTTATAGCCTCAACATACCGGCCCTTTTTTTCATAAATGACCCCGAGGTTGATATGTTCCTCAGGTGTAAGCGGGTCATTAATCACAACTATCCTGGGCAAAGTGCAGGAGAAAAGAGAAAATGCAAACAGGAAGATTAACAAAGCCTCTAAGGTTTTATGAGTAATGTCCAGTAGCCTGTTTTCCCCCATATCCTCTGAAGTTTACTGTAAGAAAAAAACTCCTCCTTCTCTTTTCCCGAATGGGCAAATACACCGTCATTGTTGTACCCCACGATGACCATAAAGTGGTTTTTCTCTATAACAAAGAAACCAAAATCCACCATGACAATCAATGGATAGCCCTTCCCTATCTTGTCACGGATGTCTTCCATGCTACCCTTGTAAGCCGACGCCTTGAAGCCGGCACTTCGGGGATAAAGAAGCATATCCATACTGAGGGTACCATTAAGTCGGGCATTAAAAATATCCCCGGCAATTTTCCGGGGGGCCACCTTAACACCCCAGAAATTAAACACCTCTGCAAGTGATACAGGTCCGCACTGATAGGTATCCTGGGGAAAGAAAGGAACGGAGAGCATAACATCCCCCCTCTCCTTCTTCCCCTGTGTTTCAAGACCTGCACAGCCACCAAGAAGTATTACAAAAATAATTAAAAAAACCGTCTTATTTAACAATAATAATCCTGTGACCTGTTAGCTGGAAGAGTAAAACCACTAAAATAGCTATCACAAGAAGGCTAACTATAATACCAAGTCCGCCGTCACCTGCCACCCTTAACTGATCAATCCTCTGTGAGAACTGATTCAGGTCCTCATCGGACAGAGAACCAAGCCTGTCACTAACCTCGTCTGCAGTAAAACCAAGGGCCAGCAGTCTTTTGCTCACAACCTCTGATTCAAGAAACCTCTGAAGCTTTTGAACGTCAACCTGCCGTTCAGACGGAGATAAGCCGAGGAACTCTGAACCGAGCATTGCACCGTCAACCCTCGGAACAACGGCAAACAAAAGCATGGAAAAAATCAGATAAAAACCAACCTGCCTGAATAAGGGCATTCTCAAAATTCTTCACCTCCTTTCCATGATAATAGTAACAAGTTACGCATTATTCATATAACAAACAACGCATAGCCTGATATTACCTTACAGACACACTCGGCAGTGAACCAAAGAGATATTTGAGATCCTCATCCTCGAATTTGATTCCACCACCAAAATAAACACCCCGCCAACGTGAATTCAGGAGATTGTCCACGCCGGCACTAACAAAGAGGTTCCTGAAGAGATAGTAATCCATGGACAGCTTTAAATGGGGTCTTCGGGCACCCTCCTCCTCATTATCAAAATCCCATATATCTGCCGAAACCTTTAACCGGTCATTCATAAAAAATTGATCGGCTCCAAGACCGACCGTGTTTTCCTTAAGCCCGATCCTTAAGGCCGAGTCCTTAAAGCGTCTTGCAATCTGTGCGGTAAATTCCACCTTTCTCTCAATCACATCTTCCTCTTCAACAGTGGTTACACCGTTTATAGAGGTAAGGGTCTTTGTTGTGGTAACACTTCCCAGAGGGTCATCCACAACCCCGAGAATATAGTACTTATCAGGCCGGGGCTTAAGGGTCAAATCAAAATAACCCTTCCCGTCACCGGTCTTCGTCAGATATTCTCCCTGAAAGGTGACAAAGGTCTTGAACCTTTCTATCCTGGCGATGGTATTTTCAATACCACTGGCCGCCTTGGTTACAGATTCATAGAGCCTCTCATCTGTAACGAGCTTCCCGATTGTCCCCTCACCTTTCTCGATCTTCTCTGCAACCTTCTGAACCGATGACATCGTCTTATCCGTCTTTTCCATCAACCTTGCTATCTTCGGCCTGTTCTCTTTCAGGAGGGCTTTTAACTCTTTTGCGGCAGCCTTCAGCTCTTTAACCATCCCCGGGGCCTCTGCACTTAAATCCCTGAGGTTGCTTACCGTATCTGTAATTTCGCTGCTATTGTCTTCAACCAATTTATTGATAGCAACAGTCAGTGTATTGATTCCTTCAAGGGTTTCCTTTAATCGCTGGTCATTGGCGGTTACTGCAGTATTAAGATTTTTCGTTAATTTTGCAAGGTTGGCAGCGGTCTCCTTCAATGCCTTTTTAGTCTCTTCAGTGCCAAATATATCATTTATGTTCTTTGTGAGGGTCTGAAAGCTATCGGAAATACCTGCAAGCTTGTAAATCATATCATCAATATCCATTGGCTCATGTACTCTCTGAATTATCTCGCCTTCCTTAAGCTCTGTCTTCTCCGTACCCGGCTTTATCTCAAGATATTTATCACCTAAAAGACCGGAGGTCTTGATGGATGCCACAGCATCCCTGTAAAGTCTTATCTCCGGATAAATCCTGAGATTCAACTTTACCCTGTTTCTTTCAAGTGATATCTTCTCTATTACACCGGCATCAACCCCTGCTACCTTTATCTTCGTCTTCTCGTCAAGGCCTGCAACATTCGAGAAATAGACATACAGGGTGTAGCCCTCTTTATGCAGCCATTCCTTACCACTCACCTTGAAGGTCATATAAGAAAGCACTGCCAGGACGATAAGGGCAAAGATTCCTACTTTCAGCTCTGTGCTAAACCCCCTCACCTGGTAACTCCCTCAATCTTGATTGGTCCAACGGCGCTACCCGTGATAAATTGCCTTACAACAGGATTAGAGGTATTTTTAATCTCCTCCGATGAGCCAACCCCTATTATTTTTCCTTCATAAAGCATGGCTATCCGGTCTGCTATCTTGTATGCACTCTTCATGTCATGCGTTATTGCAACCGAGGTCACGTGAAGCCTCTCTCTGAGCTCAATGATGAGGTCATTTATTGCATCCGCCATTATAGGGTCCAGCCCCGTTGTTGGTTCATCGTAAAGTATGACCTCCGGTTCATGGGCAATAGCCCTTGCCAGCCCTACCCTCTTACGCATCCCGCCTGAGAGTTCCGACGGCATAAGGTCCTCAACACCGGTAAGACCCACAAGCCTTAATTTTGCAGATGCAATACTTCTTGCCTCCTCTGCAGATATTTTTCCATGTCTCAGCAGGGTAAAGGCAACATTCTCCCACACGGTCAGGGAATCAAACAGGGCTGCACCCTGAAAGAGCATGCCGAAAGTTCTTCTCACATCATAGAGTTCCCTTTCCCTGAGTAAAGAGATGTCCACCCCTTTGATAATTACACGGCCTCTATCAGGTTTTAACAGACCAATTATATGCTTTATGAGAACACTTTTACCAGACCCGCTACCCCCGATAACAACCATGCTTTCGCCCGGCTCCACTTCAAGGTTCACCCCTCTCAGGACTTTCTTGTCACCAAACGACTTGTACAGGTCTTCAATCCTTATCATTACTTTAAATTATTGTTCCAGACTTCTTCACCTGAACAGCCAGGCAGAGAGGAAATAATCAGAAATAAGTATCGTCATGGAGGACAAAACAACAGCACCTGTTGTTGCCTTACCAACACCCTCGGCCCCTCCTTCAGTATAAAACCCCTTGTAACAGCTGATAAGTGAAATAGAGGCACCAAAAAAAGCGGCTTTTATAAGCCCGCTGTAAATATCGTCCAACTCCAGGTAGTCCCACGTCCTGTTCCAGTATGAAACAGAGTTTGCGCCAAAGAGTCCGACACTGATAACAAAACCACCGATAATTCCCACTATATCAGTAACAACGGCAAGGGCCGGAAGCATTAATACACCCGCGATGAACCTCGGGACAACAAGGTACTTCACGGGATTTGTGGCAAGGGTTTCAAGGGCATCTATCTGCTCGGTAACCCTCATGGTGCCGAGTTCAGCAGCCATGGCGGCACCTGCCCTGCCCGCAACAATCAGTCCTGTAAGCACCGGACCGAGTTCCCTTGTCATGGAAAGGGCAACGACCGTGCCGACCAGTGTTTCCGCCCCAAAACGCTTAAACCCCGTATATGTCTGCAGCGACAGGACCATACCTGTAAAAACAGCCGTTATGAAAACTACAGGCAGTGACCTTATGCCGACTTCACGCATCTGTTTAAAGGTATTTCTTATCTCGTAAGGTGGAATGACAAGCTGCTTAAGGGTAACGGAAAGCAGGACCAGTACACTACCGAGTTCCCGGGTAAACCCGATTATCACTCTTCCAAGTATCTCTATTGGTTTCATTTTCATTT
>CAZXDE010000051.1:0-1798 GCA_964639515.1 uncultured Thermodesulfovibrio sp. | reverse complement strand
TTATTGGAGGCCGCCCTGATAAAACCGTCTGCATAACCTGTCGGCAGTACACCCACAAGGCTGTCCCTCATGGTAATAAAAGTCCTTCCGTAACTTACGGACATGCCTTTTTTTACCTTTCTTACGGCAAGCAGCCGTGTCTTTATGCTCATAAGAGGCTTTACTTTAACAGAAGAGTAAGGATTGCAACCATAGAGCAGAAGGCCAGGCCTGACAGCATCAAGGTATGACTCCGGTAATGTCATAACTGCAGCACTGTTTGCAATATGGCAGACCGGCTTAATACCTTTCTCCTGAAGGTAGGCCCTTATCTCTGAAAACCTCTTAACCTGAGCCCCTGCAAGGGTCCTGTCAGCAAGGTCGGCATCGGAGAAGTGACTCATCAGACCGCTTACCCTGATTCCCCCTAAAGAGGCAATTCCTGTCAATTCCCGCTTGACATCTTCGGAGTTGAACCCCAACCTCCCCATACCCGTGTCCACATTAACATGCACCCCTATCTCCTTTTTCTGTTTGACGGCAAGGGCTGAAAGTGCCTTTGCAGTCTCCATACAGTTAATAACCGGGATGAATCCGTATTCTATTATATCTCCGGATATCTCGGGGTCAAAGAGCACAATAACCGGATTGTTTATACCTGATTTACGCAGTTCAATTGCCTCGGAGATATATGCAACTGCAAGGGTGCTTATTCCACAATGAATCAGTTTTCTTGATATTTCAACAGCCCCATGTCCATAGGCATCTGCCTTTACCACCGGGAAAATAGCTCTGTCAATAACCCTCCCTTTAATCAGGTCAAGGTTATATGATAAATTATCAAGATTAATCTCTACTACAGGCCCTCTATGCATATTCGGCATCAGGCATTCTGTTTCTGATCTTCTTTTTCCGTCTTTTTTTCCGACACCGTGTTTCCCGGCGATTCCTCTACGGGTTTTTTAGGTGTTACGTCTATCTCGTCAGGCTCGTTTGTTGCCTTCTTGAAATTCTTTATCGCCTGTCCAATTCCCTTGCCTAATTCGGGCAACCTTGAGGCTCCGAAAAGGACAACCACAATAACCAATACAACCAGCAGCTCCGGCATCCCTAATCCGAACATATCCTTCCTCCTATAAATTTATTAAAATCCCCAATCGTATTTATATTAACAAAACTGACACCTTCAGGGTCTATCTTTTTAATCTCTTCCTCTTCGACTATATGGGCATTGAGGTCTCTGATAAACCTCTGAAGCCCGGTCGCCCCTTCTCTCAGATGGGTTTCAAGGGGATGCAGAATGTCTTTACTATAGAGGCCCAGGAGGGGGTGAAGGCCTTCCCTGAACGAGCAGACAACCACATCGGCATTCACGGCGATACCTGAGAGGTATCTTATCAGGGAGGGATTCAGAAAGGGCATATCGCAGGCAGCTACAAATATCCTGTCAGTGGTTGCATTAACAAGAGCTGAGAAAATACCGCCCATGGGCCCTCTTGAGGGGAAAAGGTCACCGATCATCCTCTCTCCTGAAAAAAAATAATATTCAGGGGTGTTTGTACTTATAATAACCTCTCCGAATATCTCTCTGAAGAGCCTCAGCGTCCTGTCAATGATACGTTCTCCACCCACCCTGAGCAATCCCTTGTTTACGGGAAATCTCCGGTTGTCGCCACCGGCAAGTATAACACCCGTTATATCGGTCATTTATCCATAGTCCGGACTTTGCAAAAGGTAATAGTTCAGCACCCCCCTCCCCCTACCCCCCTCCCGCCAGGGGAGGGGGGACTTGATAGTGCGTTCCTCTTTGACAAGGCAG
>CAZXDE010000050.1:10377-11448 GCA_964639515.1 uncultured Thermodesulfovibrio sp. | reverse complement strand
TTTCTGCCATATCTGTTATAATAGTTGTTCCATGCCTAAACCTTTAATCGCAATAATTGGAAGGCCCAATGTGGGCAAATCCACACTCTTTAACAGAATGACCCGTACACACAAGGCCATAGTTGAAGACATACCCGGTGTCACGAGGGACAGGATTTACGAGGAGGCCACCTATGATGACAGGGAGTTTATCGTCATCGATACCGGCGGCCTCTTCCCTGAGACAGATGAGGAAATCCTGATTCAGACCAGACAGCAGGCCATGTTTGCCGTGGAAGAGGCTGACCTTATAGTGTTACTCCTTGACGGAAAAGAAGGCCTTACAGAACTGGACAGGCAGGTTGTCGATACGATGAGACCTGTAAGAAAAAAGGTCCTCTATGTGGTCAACAAAATAGACGCCCGCAACAGGGAGGACAGGCTCTGTGACTTCTATTCCCTTGGCGTCGATGAGCTGATTCCTTTATCAGCAGCCACAGGATACGACTTTGCTGAATTCATGGAAAAAGTCCTTGAAAACCTGCCCGAAAAAGAGGCTGTTGAAAAGGCCGTTGAGGGCCTGCCGGGAATTGCCATTGTGGGAAAACCGAATGTTGGAAAGTCCACCTTTGTTAACTCCCTGCTCGGAAAGGATCGAATGATTGTAAGTAGTGAACCAGGGACTACACGGGATTCCGTTGACAGTATCTGCAAATATTACGGAAAAGAATACGTCATCATTGATACCGCAGGCCTGCGCCGGAAGTCAAGGATAGCAGACCACTCGCTGGAGAAATTCATGATTATCAGGGTGGTCAGGACGATCGAGAGGGCTGATGTAGTTCTCCTGCTCATAGACGCCCGCGAAGGTATATCAGAGCAGGACCAGAAGATAGCGGCATTGATCAGCAGATATGGAAAAGGACTCGTCCTGCTCTTTAACAAGTGGGATCTCATTGAAGACCCCGACAAGAGGTACAAGGAACTCCTGAGGGAGGTCCACTGGAAACTGCGCTTTGTTGAATATGCCCCTGTCCTGACAATATCCGGACTTTCACGCAAGAGGATTACAAAGGTCTTTTCCATTGTTGA
>CAZXDE010000050.1:0-10277 GCA_964639515.1 uncultured Thermodesulfovibrio sp. | reverse complement strand
TGACAATATCCGGACTTTCACGCAAGAGGATTACAAAGGTCTTTTCCATTGTTGATGAGATTATAAGCGAACGGAAAAAACGTGTATCCACCTCAGCCCTGAACAAATTCGTCTCGGAGATAGCACCATTGCTTCCAACGCACAAGGGGAAAAAGACAAAAATATTCTACATGACCCAGACAGACATCGAGCCACCGACTTTCGTCCTGTTTGTAAACTATCCGCAGGTCTTCAAACCGGAACATGTAAGGTTCATAGAAAGACTCATACGGCAGAAGTATACCTTTAAAGGTACCCCGATAAGGGTATTCATCCGTCAAAGGGGCAAATGAAATAATCCTCACCTTTCCCGAATCAACAGGGTATCAGAACAGCGCATAGATAAACGGTGCCTCGGCAGAGCAAGGATTATATCCTTATACCTGGGTTCTCCATAAGAAACCAGCTCCATTACCTTGTATTCACCGGAATTAATCTTGAAACCCGTGTAGTAAGTGAAGGCAGAATAAAAGAGGCCCGGCGACTATTGCTTGACATGGTCTCATATCAGTGGTTAACATAAAGCATACGCAATGATAGAACTTATAGGCAAAAACGTATTAGTAGAAGCAAACGGTATAACCTATACCGGCAGACTCGTAGAGGTAAGCGAGACAGAGGTACACCTTGAGACAGAGCTTGGATGGGTGACACTTCTGACGGAACACGTGGTTAATATCAGGGAGGCGGAAGGAGGGGAAGACCTGGAGGGAAAGGCTTGGAGTGATGGAGTGGCAGGCTTGGAGTGATGGAGAACTGGAGTGATGGAGAACTGGAGTAATGGATGGGCAACCAATGCCCCGGGGTTTTTTTCAATCGTCAATAATTCAATAGTCGATCGTCAATCTAAAGGTCCCCCAAAAGAAACTGCAAAAGTGCTGCTCCCACTACCGAGGCCGTCTCAGCCCTCAATATCCGTTTACCAAGCCCTGCACTGATAAAGCCGGAATCTCTTGCCCCCTGAATCTCCCTGTCAGTAAAACCACCCTCAGGTCCTACCATGTAATATACAAAGGAGCTGGAAATCGAAGATGGAGGGCTGAAACCTCTTTTCTCACTTTCAGAAAAGATAATCCTGAGTGATTCATCCTCCAGACAGTCAAACATATCTTTCATCTTACAGACATCGTGAATCACCGGAACCAGCAGCCTCTCCGACTGTCTTGTCGCCTCTTCCGCTACCCTCTTCCAGTGTTCAAGCTTTCTGCTGAATCTGACCTGTGACCTCTCTGTCACCACAGGGAATATCTCTCTAACACCCAGCTCAGTCGTCTTCTGTATCACAAGGTCCATCCTGTCCCCTTTCAAAAGGCCCTGAATCAGCACGAGGTGCAACGGAGACTCTGTATCTATGGGGTACCTGCCAAGGACCTCAAGCAGGATATGTTTTTTTCCCATCTCCCGCACACAGGTCTTTAAAGCAAGCCCATGACCGTCCAGGACTATAACCTCATCACCCCTTGAAACCCTGAGTACATCCCTGAGGTATTTCAGGTTCTGACCGGTAACAGCCAATTCTCTGTCATCCGGACTTATTGAAGGAAGGATTATACGAGGCATGAGAAACTGTTTTAATTCGCGGCTAAGAGAAAAACTCCTTTAACTTCTCCATAAACCCCCTATGAACCTCATCACCGCTTAAGTCTGCAAACTCTTCAAGGAGTTCCTTTTGTCTTTTGGTGAGTTTTTTAGGCACATCAATGTATATTCTGACTATCTGATTACCCTTTGAGTAACCTCCGAGCTTCGGCACCCCATATCCCTTAAGAATAAACTCCTTTCCCGAAGGCGTATGAGGAGGTATTTTAATCTTCTCGTTACCATAAAGCGTCGGCACTTCGATCTCCGCCCCAAGGACTGCCTGTGTGAAACTAACGGGAACATCGCAATAAAGATTCAGCCCCTCCCGTTTGAAGAATTTATGTGGTTTAACGGTAATAACTATATAAAGGTCGCCTGACGGACCACCGTTGGTGCCGGGTTCACCTTCTCCCGACATCCTGAGTCGTGACCCCGTATCAACCCCGGGAGGCACCTTGACGGACAAGACCCTGAACTTCCTGACCCTGCCGTCCCCACCACATTCCGAACACGGAGTTGTGATGAACCGTCCTGTCCCCCCACACCTGCTGCACGTCCTTGTCACTGAAAAGAAACCCTGTTGAAACCTTCTCTGGCCTGCCCCGTTACAATCAGGACATGTTACAGGACCATGTCCCGGTTTGGCACCGGAACCTCCACATACCTCACAGTTTTCCCAGCTCGGCAGCTTGAGCTCTTTTTCAACGCCCTTGACAGCCTCATCAAGGGAAATAGTGAGGTCATATCTCAGGTCGGCACCCCTGGTTGCCCTGGACCTTCCCTGCCCGGCAAAAGTCCCGAAAAAATCCCCGAATATATCCTCAAATATATCCGAAAAATTTGAATTAAAAGGACCAAACCCGGCCCCACCCCCGCCTACACCATCGGCAGACCCAAAACGGTCATAATTAGACCTCTTCTCAGGATCACTCAGGCAGGCATAGGCCTCGTTGAGCTCCTTGAACTTGTCTTCAGCATCTTTGTTTTCCGGATTCCTGTCGGGATGGTACTTCATTGCAAGCCTTCTGAAGGCCTTTTTCATCTCTTCTCCTGAAGCATCCCGGTTTACACCCAGTATTGTGTAATAATCTTTCATAGGTATCTATTGTATGTTCAGGTATCAGGTATTGGGTTCAGGTGACAGGGTTTAAACCCATCACCTTTTATCCATTACCAGGACCTATGATTTGTCCTTATCAACATCCTCAAACTCTGCCTCGACTACATCTTCCTCGGCAGATTTACTCCCGTCACTCTTTTCCCCGGAAGCACCAGCCTCCTGCTGTGCCTGAGCACCCTTATATAGGTGTTCTGCGAGTTTATAGGAAGACTGCGTCAGCCGCTCAATCGCTGACTTTATCTCTGATGCATCAGTGCTCGTATCCTTGACCTTCCTGCAGTTTTCGAGGGCCTCTTCAATCTCCTTCTTCTCTTCCTCGGTAATCTTGTCACCATAATCCTTCAAGGACTTTTCTACGCTATAGACAAGATTATCCGCCTCATTTTTTGCCTCTGCAAGCTCTTTCTTCTTCCTGTCCTCTTCCGCATGTTCTTCAGCGTCACGGGCCATCTTCTTTATCTCTTCCTCGGTAAGGCCACTTGATGCAGTAATTCTTATAGACTGCTCCTTGCCCGTACCAAGGTCTTTGGCAGAGACATGGAGAATGCCGTTTGCATCAATATCAAATGTAACCTCTATTTGCGGCACTCCCCTTGGTGCCGGAGGTATTCCCACAAGCTCAAACACACCAAGGACTTTATTATCCGCAGCCATCTCTCTTTCGCCCTGAAATATCTTGATGGTTACAGCCGGTTGACTATCGGTTGCAGTTGAAAATATCTGACTCTTTTTCGTAGGAATTGTGGTGTTTCGCTCGATTATCTTTGTGAAAACTCCGCCGAGTGTCTCAATTCCAAGTGACAGGGGGATAACATCCAGGAGGAGGACTTCCTTGACCTCACCTTTAAGCACAGCCGCCTGAATAGCTGCCCCGATCGCGACCGCCTCATCAGGGTTAACGGTCTTGTTTGGATCCTTACCAAAAATCTTCTTCACAACCTCCTGCACCTTTGGCGTCCTTGTCTGTCCACCAATAAGCAGGACCTCATCAATATCTTTCTCCGTCAGTTTTGCATCTTCAAGCGCCCTCTTGCATGGACCTGCCGTCTTCTCAATAAGGTCTGCGACAAGCTGCTCGAATTTTGACTTGGTGAGCTTTATAACAAGGTGTTTGGGACCTGTTGCATCTGCGGTTATAAAGGGAAGATTTATCTCTGTCTCCAAAGCCGTAGAGAGTTCTATCTTTGCCTTCTCAGCAGCTTCTTTCAGCCTCTGCAAGGCCATTCTGTCCTGCTTCAGGTCAATGCCCTGGTCCTTCCTGAACTCCTCTACCAGCCAGTCTATAATCCTGAGGTCAAAATCGTCACCACCAAGAAATGTGTCTCCACTTGTAGAATGCACTTCGATAACACCCTCGCCTATCTCAAGGATGGAGATATCGAAAGTACCTCCCCCAAGGTCATATACAACAACCTTTTCTTCCGTCTTTTTATCGAGTCCGTATGCAAGGGCTGCTGCCGTAGGCTCGTTAATTATCCTCAGGACATTCAAACCCGCTATTTTCCCGGCATCCTTGGTTGCCTGTCTCTGACTGTCATCAAAATAGGCAGGCACGGTTATCACGGCATCACTTACAGGCTCGCCAAGATAGTCTTCAGCAGCCTGTTTCAGTTTTTGCAGAATCATTGCAGATATCTCCTGCGGAGAATATTTCTTGCCGCGTGCTTCTACATGGGCATCCCCGTTAGAGGCCGGAACAACTTTATACGGCAGCCTCTTCATGGCTGTCTTGACTATTTCGGAATCGTACTTCCTGCCCATAAGCCGCTTTATTGAGAATATCGTATTCTCGGGATTCGTAATGGACTGACGCTTTGCAATCTGACCAACCAGCCTTTCACCCTTTTCAGTGAAGGCAACTACTGAGGGTGTTGTACGACTTCCTTCCTGGTTTGGTATCACTACAGGTTCACCACCCTGCATTACGGCTACAACGGAATTTGTTGTCCCAAGGTCTATACCAATCGCTTTCCCCATAATATTTATTCCTCCTTCTTTATGTCTTCTGTTTATTCAGGTTGTTTATAGTAACTACTCTAATTGCCCCGCAACAGATTACGTATCCTCAGGGATAGTCTTCCTGGAGACTGCCACCAGAGCCGGTCTTATAGTCCTGTCCTTGAGCATATACCCTTTCCTGTACTCTTCAACTACGGTCTTGTCATCAAGATCGCTTCTCTCTACCTCGCTCATTGCATGATGATAAGCAGGGTCAAATGGCTTTCCAACTGCCTCTATCTCACTAATACCATACTTGTTCAATACCTTCCTGAACTCCTTTAGCGTCAGTTCAACTCCCTCAATGAGACTCTCTGCAGAAACTTCCTTTTCAGCATGCTGTATGGCCATCTCAAGGTTGTCAAGCACTGTCAGCAGATCCTGAAGGAGTGGCTCGGTGCCGTATTTTAGCATTTCTTCCTTATCCTTCTGAACCCTCTTCTTATAGTTCTCAAACTCTGCATAAAGTCTAAGGTATCTCTCCCTGCTCTCAGCTAACTCAGCCTCCATATCCTCTATCCTCTCTTCAAGCGGCTGCTCAACCGGCACCATCTCTTCTGGTACCTCTTTTTTCTCCTCTATCGGGTACTCTTCTTTTATTTCCAGGTCTTTTATCTCTCTTTTCTCCATTCCTGACCTCCTTCATCCAAAATTTCCGTTAAAAATGTTGCAGTTACATCCACAAGTGATATGGCGGAAGAATAATCCATCCTTGTAGGCCCTATTATCCCAACGACTCCTGCAGGCTTGTCCCCCTCTTTATATATAGATGTAATGATGCTCAGTGCCTTCAACTCTTCAACTGTGTTCTCCGCACCGATTACAACCTGAACCCCCTCTGCGTTAGCAAGACTGTCTATCAGTTTTATAACCGCATGTTTATCTTCTATCGTCCTTGAAATCTCCTTTATCTTCTCTATGTCGGAAAACTCCGGCAGCTCCAATATCTCGGTGAGACCCGAGATAAATACACTGGCTCCATAGCAGGACATCACATTTTCACAGAGGCTGAGGGCCTTTGATATAAGTGAATCGCATAGCGCCTTGTCCATTGCCATCTCATCAAGGAGACGCTGCCGTATCTCTTTTATTGTATACCCTGAAAATTCTCTATTGAGATAACGTGCAATCCTGTTCAGGTCGTTCCGTGAAAAAGAAAAGTTATTCTTAAGAATCTTATGATTAATTATACCTTCATTGGCAACTAAAATTACAGCTATTTTGTCATCACTGTAAGGGATAAGTTCAATGCGCCTCAGAGTGCTGCCGTCCGGCCCTGGAGAGACTGCAATACCAAGGTAGTGGGAGTGAATCGAAAGCGTTCTCGTTGTCTCATCCAACAGCGTATAAATATCTTCCCGTAAGTCTTCCAACCTCCTGGTCAATGAGTCAATGAGACCCTCGTGGCAACACACATTTTCATCCATCAGATTCTCTACATAGAATCTGTACCCCTTATCCGTAGGTACCCTGCCGGCTGATGTATGAGGCTGGCTCAGGAACCCTATATCCTCAAGGTCCGCCATTATATTTCTGATCGTGGCAGGAGAAAAATCAAATGCATACTTCCTGGTTACATACCTTGAACCAACAGGGTCAGGGTTGTTTATATAACTATGAATAACAGCCCGGAGAACTCTCATGCTCCTCTCGTCAAGCATCCGGAGGCTTCACCTCAATGAATGGAATTCTTCTATTAAACATATACAACCAGTACAACCAGGGATATGCATCTTTTAATCATAATTTTACTTCACTGCCCTAAAACAGCAGCTTAGCACTCCTTACCTTAGAGTGCTAATAATTTAACAATTATTTTATATGCCTGTCAAGCCTTCCTGTTTTCGCTTGCCAACACACCTGCCAAGCGGTTAAATTAAATCTACATGATTGGCCGACGATTAATCAAAAAAACAGAGGCACTGCTTGAAAAAGAAGAGGGAACTGTATATAAAGACCCCGGCGGCAGGGTTAATGTATGTCTTGCATATCCAAACACCTACCACGTCGGCATGTCCAGCCTCGGGTTTCAGGGTATATACTCAATCCTTAACGCAAGGGATGACACAGTATGCGAAAGGGCATTTCTGCCCGATGACTCAGACCTGAAAGAGTTTGAGCGTACAGGCTCCGAGCTCTTCTCACTTGAGTCAAAGAGGCCACTTAGCAGGTTTGATATCGTTGCCTTCTCCGTATCCTTTGAAAACGACTATCCATCCATCCCGCTGATGCTGAGGCTTGCACGGATAGGAGCCTTCAGTTCAGGGCGTAATGAAAGGGAACCTGTACTTCTCCTTGGCGGAGTATGTGCGATGTTCAACCCTGAACCCCTTTCGGATTTCTTTGACCTGATATTCATAGGTGAGGCAGACAGCAGCCTTGACGAACTCATAGAGGGCTATAAAGGTTCTGAAGATAAAGGGTCGTTTCTCCTGGCAATCTCTGAAAGAGAGGGTTTTTATGTACCGGGTTTTTATGAAGTCTTATACTCTGATGATGGAAAGGTAGAAGAAAGAAAACCGGCAGGAGACGCCCCCCGGACAATAAAGAAAAGAACGGAGAGAGTACTGAACGGCAGACTCAGGCCCACCATAACCACACCTGAGACGGAGTTTTCAAACATGTATCTCCTTGAGGCCATGAGGGGATGTGTCTGGAGTTGCAGGTTCTGCGTTGCCGGACATATATATAATCCTCCAAGGCATAAGGATATAGGGATACTGAAACAGGAGATAGACCTTGCCATGAAGACTACCGGCAGGGTCGGGCTGATCGGGCCTTCACTTACCGACTACCGTCATGCAACAGAGGCATTGCAGATAGAGGGGGTGGACTTCTCCATTACCTCCTTGCGGGCAACACCAAAGGCGGAAAAACTCCTCTCCCTCATGAAAGGACACCGCAGCATATCAATAGCACCGGAGGCGGGCACCGAACGTTTAAGAAGGATAATCAACAAGAGGATTACTGAGGAGGACATCCTGGAGACGGCGGAACTGATACTCCGGCACGACATTAATACCCTCAGGCTCTATTTCATGATCGGACTGCCGTTTGAGACGGACGAGGATATATACGGGATAATCGATCTTGCCAAAAAGATCCGCTCACTCAACACGCGGGGCACCATTGTCCTGAGCACAAGCACCTTTGTTCCAAAACCTTTTACGCCCTTCCAATGGCATCCCATGACAGCGGAGAAGACAATCAAGGCCAGGCTGAAAATGATCAAGTCAGGCCTGAACATAAAGGGGATCAGGGTATTTCACGATGTGATAAAATATGCCTTTATGCAGGGTGTGTTTTCAAGGGGTGACAGGAGACTCTCCATGGTCCTGAATGATATGAAAGAACCCGGCAGGTGGAAGGAAGCTCTCGGAGATGCCGGACTGAACCCTGACTTTTATCTCTTCAGGGAACGGGCGTTTGAAGAGATATTGCCCTGGGACTTTATTGATGCAGGCATTTCAAAGAAGGCACTGTGGGAGGAATACATGAAGGCCAGGGAATCAGCCGGTCTTCACTGAAGAAAGGGCAGCCAGCCCCAGGACAAACAGGACAAGCACTGAAAGCACTGCCGGTCTCTGACTCCCTGCAGCAGAGGATATCATACCAAAGAGTGCCGGACCGATTATTGCCGAGGTCTTTCCTGTAAAGGCATAAACACCAAAGTATTCCCCCTCCATGCCCGGAGGTATGAACCCTGAAAAAAGAGCCCTTGACGCAGCCTGCACACTCCCAAGCCCCAGGCCGGCCATCACGGCTATACCCCAGAAGAGCCGCTTGTCAACCACGAGGTATGCACCCACTGTAACCGCAATCCAGAGGAAAAGGGAGAGGACAACCACCTTCTTTGCCCCCCACCTGTCGGTAGGAGTTGAAAGGGCGATTGAACCAATCATTGCAGTTACCTGCACAAGGAGGTATAGAAAAACGAGTTCAGACCCTGTAAAGGCGAGTGTAACCGATGCATAAATACCTGAAAATACTATAATCGTATTTACTCCATCCTTATACAGCCAGTATGCAAGGAGAAATCTCCTCACTTTTTTTATTCGCAAAACCTCTCTCAATAATCTCAGGGTGTTCTTTATCCCCACAAGCGCTGACTTACGGGGTGACCCTGACGGCCTGTCCGAAGGCAAAAAATAAAAGGCAGGAAAGGAAAAGAGGAGATAGAAAATTGAGACCATAGGCCATGAAAAACGGATTACCCCGTTTTTCATAAAAAGCATGGCTATAAGGAGGGCAAGTACCGAACCCGCGTAACCAAGGCCAAACCCCCACCCCGAGACCCTCCCCTGGTGGTCTTTTGATACAATATCAGGCAGATAGGCGTTATAAAAGACAAGAGAACCCTCCATAGCGATGTTTGCAATGACGATAAGTATAAATGCCTCAATGACCATACCCTTTTCAATAAAGACCAATAGCCCGACTGCAACCACACAAACCAGGGAATAAGCCACAAGCAGACGTTTTCTCATGCCGGCATAATCAGATATACCACCGACAACAGGAGATGTAACAGCCACCAGCAGCATGCTGAGAGAGATCGCCCTTCCCCACCAGAGGTCACCATCCGCCGGGGTTTCAGCAATCACCTTCACAAAATAGACCGGAAAGATTACTGCAGCAATCACTGCAGAATACGAGGAGTTGGCAAAGTCATAAAGACACCAGCTTAGTATCTGACGTTTGTTTTTCATGAACATGAAACTCAAGAAATTCCATCCGCAGATTTCACAGATTTTCGCAGATTTTTTTAAACCTTCACTGAAAGAACGATTCCCCCGAAGCTTTCGGGAAATGACAGATAGAAAGTTAAATTTATGATAAATTAAAAACCCTGAGAGCTGTCACCGTGAATTTATTCCAGGGTCTTGTTTTTTAGAACTCTGAAACAATAGTGATTTTTCTTTAAATCTGAGTAATCTGCGTAATCTGCGGATTAATAAGTCGTTGTTCACCTTCGACTCAATTCATGAACAATATCCACCAGGGCCTTTGCCATATCAGGAGAGGTCTGGGGAAGTATGCCGTGTCCCAGATTGAATACATGCCCCCTTGCCAGCCGGCCCTTCTTCAGTATATCTTCGGCCTTTGAACGCAGCACATCCTCTGAGGAAAATAATGTACACGGGTCTATGTTGCCCTGAACAGAGACCTTTGAACCAAGACACTTGATCGCCCTGCCTATATCAACCCTCCAGTCTATACCTATAACATCTGCACCGGATGTGCGCACCTGCTCAAGCAGCCCCCCGCAGTTATTGACAAAGTATATTACCGGCACTCCAAGCGGTATGAGCGCCTTGATGGTCTTTTTCACATACGGTAATGAAAATACCCTGTAATCATCAGGGGCAAGAGCCCCTGCCCAGGAGTCAAAGATCTGCACTGCCTGTGCCCCTGCCTTTATCTGTGACGCGAGATAGGCTATCGTAGTATCCGTTATCTTTCTCATCAGGGAATGGAATACCCCAGGCTCCCTGTACATCAGGGTCTTGGTATTAATAAAGTTCTTTGACCCGCCACC
>CAZXDE010000049.1:9935-11577 GCA_964639515.1 uncultured Thermodesulfovibrio sp. | reverse complement strand
TATTTAGATTTATCTTAACAGTTCAGTGTTCCGTCTCTCTCCCTGCAAATCCCTGTCTTGAGTCTATTGAGAAGACCTTGTAAAGCTACAGAAACTTCTTTTTCAGCCTCTCGATTACCTCAAGATTACTCACGATTTTTAAAACTAAACCTATCTTCTTTTCTGTTTCTTATCTTGAGTCTATCTTGAAGGCATCGTGAAGCTCAAAATCTTTTCTTTAGCCTCTCGATTATCTTTTTAAAGATGAAAAGCGCATGGAGCATAGCGCATAGCGTTAAAGGCAAAGCATTAGGCATCCCTTGTCCTACACGCTATGCCCTATGCGTCTTATCTTTAAACGCTATGCGCTCTGCTCTTTGCGTCCATCACTCCATCACTCCATCACTCCCTTTTCATAACTCATACCTATCCCCATATCCCCTCGGGGTCACAATCCAGCCATCCCGGATAAATGTCCTGTTGTTGCCGATAATAACCGTGCTCTGCATATCAACCTCCTCAAACGGCACACTGCCGAGGGTGGTGACAATTATCTTCTCTTCTTCCCTCATGGCAGCCTTTACAATCCCTACAGGTGTGTCACTCTTTCTGTATTTGGCAATAATCCCGATTGCCCTCTCAAGGTGGTCCTTTCTGCCCCTGCTCCTGGGGTTATAGATCACGATGACAAAGTCCGCCCCTGCAGCAGCATGGAGTCTGCTCTCAATCTTATCCCAGGGAGTAAGCCTGTCCGACAGGCTTATTGAGGCAAAATCATGCATCAGCGGAGCCCCGAGTCTTGAGGCACATGACGACAGCGCAGGTATGCCGGGGATGACTTCAATATCAAAATCCGCAGTACTGGTTTCCGGGGCTAACTTCTGATCCGAACTGCAACCTGCACCCTGCACCCCTTTTTCAATCAACTCAAACACCAGCCCGGCCATGGCGTAAATCCCCGGGTCACCACTGCATATCACGGCAACTGTCCTGCCTTGGGAGGCAGCCTCTATGGCCTTACTGCACCTCTGAACCTCGCGGGTCATGCCTGCAGTAATAATCTCCTTATTTTTGATCAACCCCCTTATCAGGTCGATATAGGTTGTATATCCCACGATCACTTCAGAATCCCTGATCGCCCTGAGGGCGGCGGGAGTGATGTGATCCGGGTCTCCGGGGCCTATCCCCACTATAAAAAGCCTGCCTTTATTTCCTGTATTCATGACTGAAGTCCTTATTATACAACCTTGATTCCCTGCCTGTGGTATCCCTGGATGCCCTGATGGCATCTCCGACAAAGATCAGGGCTGTTTTTTTAATGCCCGCATCATTAACTATCTTAACAATCTCACCGAGAGTGCCATGGAAAACCCTCTCTTCAGGCCAGGAGGCCTTCTCAACTACTGCAACCGGCGTATCCCCGGAATAGCCGTGCAGCAGCTCCTCCCTCACCCGCTCTATCATGGAGACACTCAAAAATATCACCATTGTTGTCCTGTGTGCAGCAAGGTCCCTCAGCCTCTCTGTCTCAGGCACGGGGGTCCTCCCCTCAAGCCGTGTAAAGATAACGGTCTGGCTCACCTCGGGTATTGTCAGCTCCTGTCCCAGGACAGCAGCCCCTGCACTGGCAGAAGATACGCCGGGGACAACCTCATACTCTATG
>CAZXDE010000049.1:3076-9835 GCA_964639515.1 uncultured Thermodesulfovibrio sp. | reverse complement strand
TCAGGGTCTCCGGGACCTGCACCTACAAAATATACCTTGGACATTATCTCATCTCCGTCATTTTGCTGTTTTCAACCACCACAACCCATATTCCGCACTCCCTTGCCGCTTCGATCTTCTCATAAAAGCCACCTGCACGGCCGGTTCTCTTGGTCACCAGACAGTCTATACCGTACTGCCTTATAAGTGCAATATTTAATTCAGCGGAAAAGGGACCCTGCATGGCAATGATATGCTGCCTCCTCACCCCCGCATCAAGACAGGCCCTTACAGAATCCTCATACGGCAATACCCGGACAAAGAGATCCCTGCCCTTCAGTATATTAGTAAACCCGAGGTCTTTACTTCCTGTGGTAAAAAGCGGCCTTTTGATCCCGAGCGCCAAAATCTCTCTTGCCCCGTCTTCAACAGAAGCAACTGTTTTTATCTTTTCATAATCAATCGTTGCAGTCTGATCTAAATCCCTTATTCCAGATATGTATTTTATCCCTTCTGCCTCACACACCCTCCTTGCCAGCCCGGTAATGAGCCCTGCATAGGGATGAGTGCAGTCAATCACCGTCTCTATCCCCTTCTCCCCTATGAATTTACGGAGGGTCTCCTCACTGAACCTCTCCATTATCACCCTGCTGCCGAACTTCTCTGCAAAGAGGTCACGGCCGTATTCCGTGGCAGTGGTTATAAAGAACTCCTTACCCTCTTCCGCCAGTTCCCTGGCCACCCCGGTTGCCTCAGTGGTACCGCCAAGGAGCAGAATCCTGCCTTCCAGCTCACCTGTCTTTTTGACTTCCATATTTATTAAATCCCTGAAAAACCGCTCTCTTGCTATCGCAACGGTTATTCCTCCAAAACCGGTCTTCCTTAAAACAGAAACCGTATTCCTGCCCGATACCATGGCGCATGGCTCTGAAACACCGTAGACACCAATACTTTCATGCACAAAATCCGACCTCTCACTCAGCGGGTTTTTTTCGTAAAAATCCCTGATCATCCACTCGGGTATAAACCTGAGATAGAGCCCGAGTTTTCCCGCAGCCTCAAGCAACCCAGGCTCGTCACTCTTGACCCAGGCCGAGGCAAGACACCTTATTTCATCCACTGAGATGCCGGCCATTTTGCAGGCCTCTTTAATGGCGTTTATTATCTCTTCTGCCCGGACACCCCTCCTGCATCCAACCCCGCAGGTATACAGCCTGTTTGCCTCTGTTGCCGTGGTGACAACAGGCTCTGCCCCTGTAACTGAACTCACCCTGCAGGCAAGCCCGTTTGCACCACCCTCATGACCTGAGAGAACGCTTATCACAAACCTGCCGACCTCGTCATGGCACACCACGGCCGGGTCTGTATATTTGCTCTTTATCATTGGGGCTATAACCCTGGTTACTATGCCGAGAGACATGACGAAAATCAACCCCTCGTATTCATGAAATATCCTGCTTACATGAGCTGACAGGCCCTCAAAGGTGACGGCCTTGTCTCCAACCTCATCAAGCACCTTCCCGTTCAGACATTCCTGCCACAGGTGCAGGTCTGCCCCTGTAGCTGTGGCAATTTTAAGGGCCGTCTCAGCACCTTTTTCAGTTATTGCTATTGCGGCTGTCTTCATGATTTAAATATCCTGGTTGAAACCACAGAGGCACGGAGACACAGAGAAAGATAGAAAAATTTCACTTTCCATTTATCATTTTCCATCTGTCATTTTACAGGGTATTAAAATCCATTAAATATTCTTTGTCTCCGTGTCTCCGTGCCTCTGTGGTTTCAACCAGCATTAATGGTTTTAATCAACAAAACAATCTCCCTTCTCCCTGTCTCAATGCCCTCTATATCCTCAAGGCTTCGGACCTCCAACACCTGTTCGTCCTCCATTGTCAGATCCCGGCATACATAGATGTTCCGTGTTTCATCAAAGAGACCCAGACCTGTCAGGGCAGAGAGCACCGCCTTTGCATTATGCTCCCTGTCACACAGGACCGCCACCCTGTCACAGCCTAAAATATCCTCAAGCCCTTCAAGCGGTCTTCCATGAAATGAAAAGACCCGCACATTGAG
Source organism: uncultured Thermodesulfovibrio sp. (assembly GCA_964639515.1). Classification (GTDB taxonomy): domain Bacteria; phylum Nitrospirota; class Thermodesulfovibrionia; order Thermodesulfovibrionales; family JdFR-85; genus BMS3Bbin07. The sequence continues at coordinate 7,783 of CAZXDE010000049.1, read as the reverse complement.
CCAGGGCTCCTTGACCCTTGCAAATGCCACCTGAATACTTGATACCCCGGGGATTATCTCCTCAACCGCCTCTTTGCCGAACCTCTCGATTATCTTCTGCGCAAGGCTGTAAATCCCGGCATCCCCGGTAACGAGCACCCCGACACGCTGACCCTTGTGCCGCTCTATCAGTTTCATTATCCCCTCTACGGAACTCTCCCTGTAAACGGTCTGCCCGGGGGTATGCCCTGCTGTAGCGAGTTGCTGCTCTGTGCCTATAATTACATCGCATTGCCCCGCCTTCTGCAATGCAATGGCTGTAATGTATCCCCTGCCTCCCGGCCCTGCGCTTATTACCGTTATCCTGTGCATTTCCCCCTGCCTATAAGCCCTTTTTTCATATCAAAGAGACATACCTCGACCGTCCTGAACCCAAACCTGTCCCTTACCGCCTCTGCAATACCTGCGGCAAGATCGAAAAAGGTCTGCCCCGAACCCGAAACCTTTTTAACTGATTGAATAATCTCCTCAACAGTATTAAACTCACTGTTTAGACCCAGAAATTCAGCAACAAACCCGGTGGCCTGCGGAGAGTTTCCTGAATGGGTATCAAAATAGCCCATCATTATCTTGGCAAGCTTTCCCGGATGACCGCCAATGACAATATCGGCTACACCCTTTTCCCCGGCGTACTCAAGTGCAAACCCAACAAAATTACTCATCTGGACAACCCTTATATCACCAAAAAGTCTTTTTAAGGCATTTTCTCCGATCTTGCCGGGTGCAAGAAAAAGGGCGGAAGAAGCGCTTCTGACCTCCTCCCATGCCACATCTATCTCACACCTTATGGTTGCCTTGAGGGCCTCAAGACTCATGGGCTCGACTATACCTGTTGTGCCGATTATCGATATTCCACCCACAATACCCAGTCTCTGATTAAAGGTCTTCCCTGCAACCTCCCTGCCCCCGGGCACTGATATCTCAACCGCTATCCCGCCCTTTGGCAGCACTTCCCTCACCGCCTTTTTTATCATCTCTATCGGCACAGGGTTGATTGCCGCCTCACCCACCGGTATCTGTAATCCGGGTTTTGTTACCACACCAACGCCCTCACCACCTTTTATCACTATATCCCCTGTATGTTCAAGGCTTTTTACCTCTGCACGTATCTCCAAACCGTTTGTAACATCAGGGTCGTCCCCTGCATCCTTGATAACCGATGACCGGGCTATGGGTTCCGAGTTCCGGGTTTCGAGTTCAGAGTTGTGGATTTTAAGGCAGACCTTTTTGCCGTCAGGAAGCTGAATCTCTACAAATCCCGTAAGTCTTCGGCTCCTGCCTTTTGAGCCCTGATTTCCGGCCAGCAAAATTGCCGCTGCCTTTGCTGCTGCAGTAGCAGCAGCACCAGTTGTAAACCCCTTTCTCATATTATCTTCTTAACTTGGGCAATAAAATACTGTAACACTTACATAACCCCGGATATAGCGATAAAAAGCCTCAATCATTGGAAAGAAGCGCTATGATTGACTCTGAACGGTTTTAATTATCACTTTTGTCTCACCCGGATGGTGAGACGTGATAATTGCCTCGGAGATGGACACGATGTCCATCGAGAATGAGTGAAGAGTCTATCATAGCGCTTCCAACAACCGTTCACATCTCTACTCCAAAACCCTTCCTATCCCGCCGATTGCCCCCTCCTTATCACTGCAACCGACAGATACGCAGCCTCAGGCGGAGGTGAACAGTTGAGCATATCATAAAAAACCTCCTCGTCAAGACCTATCCTGCGGGCAAGATACGCCCTCTCAGGCACTGCTATCCTGACAGCCTCAACGAGCACAGGCAGTTTCCTGTTTACCTTCATAAAGACCGTGGTCGGATGCCTTCTGATAAGTTTCACTGCCTCTTCTACCTCCCCCGGCATCTCATAGACACCAAAATGCTCACCCTTGACGCACAGGGGAAGGCCGAGCATTGTTGAAGCAGCGTTTATGGAACTTATACCGGGGACGTGCTTTACCTCCACTCCTACTGCCCTCAGTTTTTCGGTAATATAATTTGATGTGCTGAATATGGTCGGGTCACCCATTGTCACATATGATACCCTTTTACCCTCCCTTGTCAGCCCCTTTATCTTCCGGGCCAGTTCGGTATATCTTCTTTCCAGATCCTCCCTGTCATTGTTCATCGGGAAGTAATACATGAGAATCCTTGAAGGGTCTATGTAATGGAGAATAATATCCCTTGCCACACTCCTTCCGGTCTCGTCGGACTGGGGTACCACCACGATATCCGACTCCTCAAGCATCCTTCTTGCCCTGACCGTCAGGAGTTCGGGGTTTCCCGGGCCAAGCCCGATCGAATAGACGGTATTACTCATTTATCTTCTCCACGAAAAATTTTGTTAAGGTCTATTACGGCCTCAAATGCATTGATGCCGGGCCTTGCAAACTTAAGCTCCGGAACCTCGACTACCTTACTGTGAAGAGACCTGAAAAAGGGCCTTTTCAGGGGTGGCTCCGGATTCCTGTTCATGGGGCCTACCTGATAGATGTAAAAATCAGGGTTTAATTCCAGCACCTTTTCAGGGGAGAGAAGGACATGCTTTTTTTGAACCTTTACGGCATTAACTCCCCCTGCCGCCTCTATAATGGATGTAATTATACTTCTGCTACCAGCCACCCTGAGTGACTTTGAACTGATTTCATATACCACAGTGGGTCTTTTTGACGGGGCTGTTACTGAAGACAGCTTCTCCCTCAACCTCTTTACAAGGACTGCTGCCTCCTGTTCCTTTCCAAGGAGTCTGCCGATATCCGTTATTTTCACAAGGATATCTTCAAGACTTCTTGGGTCGTAATAAAAGACGTCCGCCTTAACCCTCTCCGCCATCTCCCTGGGGAAAGCCCTTACTGAGCCGGCCACAATAAGGTCGGGCCTGAGTGCATTTATCAACTCAAGGTTCGGCTTCAGGTGCGAGCCGACTTTAACGGCATCATCAAAGGTTTTGTCCGTCCTGGTAATACCTACCACCTTGTTCCCGACCCCGAGCTCCTTAAGGATAGGGCTTGCAGCAGCATAAAGCACTACTATCCTCCCGTATGCATATGCAGAAGGTGTTTTTATAAGGGCCACTGATGATACAGTAATTAAAACAATACAAAAAAACCATAACCTGGATCCTGAATCCCTGATTCTTCTCATCTTCCCTCCGTGTATACGAATATACCTTTATCATGTCTTAAAAAATTGATGCGCACCCCAAAGATTTCGGAGAGCCTGTCTTCCTGAATCTCATGGCTTCTTGCCTCATAAGAGAGGTCTCCGTCTGTAAAGAAGAGAAACCTTTCAAACTCCCTCAGTGCAAGGGATATATCGTGTATTACAACCATAACGAGTTTCTTCCTGCTAAGCTCCTTGAGGAGTCTTATGGAGTCGTGCTGGTGCAGGATGTCTATCCCGCTCAGCGGTTCATCAAGCAGTATGACCCTGGTGTTTTTGTTTATGGTCCTTGCAAGGAGCACACGCTGTTTTTCACCACCTGAGAGCTCGTTGAACTGCCGCTCCCTCAGGTGCATAATATCAAGCTTACTCATCGCGTTCTCGGTTGCCTCAAGGTCTGCATCGGTGTAGCTCAGACCGTTTGTATGGATAAACCTGCCTGTAAGGACCACATAAAAGACATCAAAGGGCATGTTAAGTGTAGTCATCTGCGGCAGCAGGCTGATAAGGCCATGCCTTTCAGTTATTGGAATCTCCTGAAACTCCCTGTCCTCAAGCAGATATTTGCCCTCAAACTTATTCAGCCCTGCAAGCACGGAGAGAAAGGTTGATTTGCCGCTTCCGTTGTTTCCAAGGACGGCCACAAAGTCTCCCTCCTTTAGAATGACGCTTTCCGCACTGAGCAGAAAATCACCCTGTCTTGCCCGTATCCCTTCAAGTTTAATCAAAGTAGAAAAGCTCCTTCTTTCTCTTTATAAGGAGGTAGAGGAAGAAGATACCCCCTATGGAGGATGTGATGATGCCGACAGGCAGCTCCTGTCCCCCGGAAAGAACGGTCCTTGCAATAAGGTCATTCAGTATCATGAAGAATGCACCGACGAGGAGGCTCAACGGTATCAGCTCTGCCGCCTTTACATACTTCAGAAGCCTCACAACATGGGGCACTACAAGACCGACAAACCCTATGATTCCGGCATATCCGACACTGAAGGCAGTAAGCAGGGCGGCAATAAAAAAAGCCTTCCGCCTCAGACGCGCCACATTCACTCCGCTTGAGGATGCAGTCGTGTCGTCAAAGCAGATGATATCAAGGCTGAGGTAGTCCTTCCTGATCACAAAAAAAGATATTATAAGGACCCCCGCAAGTATCATCACCTTGCCCATGGAGGCAGACTGAAACCCGCCCATAAGCCAGAAGATAATGGAACTGACTGCATCGTCACTCAGAAACTTCATCAGACTGATAACGGCAGAGGCAAAGGTGCTTATTACTATGCCGGCAAGGAGCATTGTAATGGGTTGAACCCTTCCCCTGACAGATGATATCTTGTAAACCGCCAGCAGTCCTGTAAGCCCCCCGGCCAGGGCAAACAGCGGCAATATAGCGCCGAACCCGAGCATGATTGCCACAACCGCACCCATTGCAGAGGATGCAGAGACACCTGTTGTAAATGAATCGGCAAGCGGGTTTTTCATAACATACTGAAAAAGGGTTCCACTCAA
>CAZXDE010000049.1:0-2976 GCA_964639515.1 uncultured Thermodesulfovibrio sp. | reverse complement strand
AGACAAAGAGGGGGTTAATCTCCCCGCCTGTCAGCGATGCCCTTATTACCTTTGTAGAGTATGTAAGGGGCAGGGCATACACAAGCACTTTAAAGATATACGGCAGTTTGTCCACCGGGAAAAAGGTTCCGGACAGAAATATCATCGGGGTTATCACAAAGGTATTTACCGTTGCCTGTGTCCCATGGTCGCGCACAATCATTGCTATTGTTATTCCCAGAGCTGCAAAGAGAAAGGTATGCAGCAATATAGCCATGAAAAATATCGGGTTGAAGATCAGTTTTACCCCAAAGAGGAGGGCATAGACAAAGATAAGTATAGTGCTGAGCAGCCCCTTGAACATTCCATACGCTGCCTCTCCAAGTACAATCTCTGTGTGAGATATGGGGGCTATAAGAAACTCGTCAAAGACATGGAAGTAGAATCTGGAGATATTCAGCTCCTGTGCAATTCCGTAACTCTGGTTCAGACTGCTCATGGTGATCAGTCCGGGGATAAGAAAAGTGATATAGGGAAGCCCGTCCACACTCACCCCCTTGCCGAAACTCCAGCCAAAGGCTATCAGGTACAGGAGCGGAGAAAGGGAAGAGGCCAGTATCTGCTTTTTTGCCCTCGTGCGGAAGACGCTCAGTTCCCTGTAAAGGACTCCTTTGAATCCGTTAAACATTAATCCTCCTTCCAGTGAGTTTCAGGAAGACATCCTCAAGCGTAACCTCCCTGACCTTGCAGGAATGGTCGCAGCCTTTCAGGCTCTCCAGGGCATCTTTCCTTGAGGGGAAGAACTGTTCCTCAATCCTGTCCTCAAGGAAAATCTCAAGTACATACCTGCCTATATCCTTCTTGAGGTCATCAGGGGGGCCTTCGGCAATAATCCGGCCCCTGTTTATAATCATGACCCTGCCGCAGAGTTTTTCCGCTTCTTCGATATAATGAGTGGTAAGGAGTATGGCCGTCCCTTTTACCTGATTCACCTTCAGAATAAGCTCCCAGAGTGTGCGCCTTATCTGCGGGTCAAGACCGACAGTGGGCTCGTCAAGGAAGAGTATCCGGGGCTCATGAAGGAGTGCCCTTACAATAACGAGCCTCCTGCGCATACCGCCGGAGAAGGTCTTGACCTGACTGTCCCTGTATTCCTTCAGACCCGCAAACTCAAGGGCCTCATCAATCTTTTCCATGCGCAGGGGTTTCGGGATACCGTGCAGGATGGCGTGGAGGTAGAGGTTCTGAAAGGCCGTGAGGTCCCTGTCCAGATTGCTCTGCTGCGGAACCATCCCTATAAACCTCTTGGCCTCTCCGGGATGACTTGAAAAGTCTTTGCCGTAGTAATAAACTCCTCCTTCCGTAAGCTTTGTAAGCCCCGTAAGTATCTTGATAGTGGTGGTTTTTCCCGCACCGTTTGGACCAAGAAGGCCCAGAAAATCTCCACCCGCTATCTTAAAGCTGACACCCTGGAGGGCTTTTTTCTTTCCGTATTTTTTGACAAGTCCCTCTACACTCAGTACAGTCCTGTCCTTATCACCTGCTGAATTTTTCACTGTGACAACAACGTTCCTGCTATCAGGATTAATACCCCGCCAAATACCATGATATAGTCAACCATACGATACCTCAGAATTACCAGACCCGTTACTGTCACTGCCAGTATAACCATAGCTGCCAGATCAGACAGGAAGAGCCAGAACATATTGGTCTTGAATGACTTATGCAGGTTATCCAGCCAGTGAAAAGGCTGCCGTGAATATTTTTCGATCTTTTCCATTGTTCCTTTTTCGGGGTTGATAATATAAGTCGTCTTTCCGTGAAAACCATAGAGGAACTCTATGGTCTTTCCCTTGCGTATCCTTATTACAACCGGGTCATCACTCCTGTTTATCTGCTTCTTGTAAAACTCCACAAACGACTTCATCAATTCAATGTCGGAGGACGGGACTTTATACCCGGTCTTCTTTCTGAGGACAAAATAATCAAAAAACTCCCTGTGGTTAAGCAATATCCCGGTAATGCAGTAGAAGATGATGAAGGCGGCCAACAGCAGGCCGCCCCATCTGTGTATCTTGCGCATAAGCCGGATTGTCTTTGAATCAAGTCCGGGCACGATTAGAACTCAAACTTCTTCAACAACCTGACAATACCTTTAATGTATATCCTGTTTACCTCAGGGTAGAAACCGAGTCCCTTGTAGTATTCCTTTCCCTTGTAAATAATGGTAGTTGCCTCTGTCTCGAATCCTGCCTTCTTCATCTCAAGGGACCATGAAAGTTCTCCATTATCTTTGGGTTTTGAGCCCATTATGTCGTGCATGACATGGTCGCCGGCAACGAACATGAAAGGAATAAACTTCACCCTTTTTGCTTTGCATGCCTTTGCCTTTGCAAGGGCCGCCTTCCTGGATGTTATTCCTTCCACACTCCCCAGGAAGACATTGTTAAACTCCATGGAGAGCCTCCTGTCAAGACCAAGATAGGTTATATTACTCCCAACGCTTGTCTCTCCCGTCCCATGAGAGGTAAGGACATTACAGCCTTGCCGGGGTGAGAGAAGATCAGGCTTAAGCATCTCTATCACTGAATCCATATCCCACCAGTACTGCAGAAGTGGTTCTCCTACCTTGATTCTCAGGTTGAAGTCTTTAAAAGTCTCTCTCAACCCTTCAACCATACCGAGCACACTGTCATACTCTATACCCGGAAAGATATGTAACGGCTGAACTACTATCTTCCTGTAACCCTCGTCCTCAAGGTTTGATATGACCTGGGCAAGGCTGAGGTATCTCTTGTTAATCCCGGCCTTTTTGAACTTCCTGTTAGCCCTCTCACGTACTATCTCGGAAGTAAACGCCCAACGTATCTCATAGTTTCCGTATTTTGCCGGCAGTTCTTTTTTCAGTTGTTCGTCAAAGAAATCATAGGTTACCTGTGCCTTTGTTGTAGTACCAAAGGCGGCAATGACTATTGCCGGATCCTTTTTCAGCGTCAT
>CAZXDE010000048.1:0-11660 GCA_964639515.1 uncultured Thermodesulfovibrio sp. | reverse complement strand
ACGTTTACATGCGGCTTCGTCCTTTCAAATTTTGCCTTCGCCATTTTTCCTCCTTCATTCAGCCATTGGGCATTAAAGTCGTCTACTTTACCAAATTACCAGTGACCAGCGACTAATGTCTACGTCTGGAGCCCATGACCGGAATCGAACCGGTGACCTCGTCCTTACCAAGGACGTGCTCTACCGACTGAGCTACATGGGCATAAAAAACTTATACCCCTTATCCGGTTTAAACGACTGCTGGAGCGGGAAACGGGATTCGAACCCGCGACCCTCAGCTTGGAAGGCTGACGCTCTACCACTGAGCTACTCCCGCATCTATACATTTCAGGTTTTCTTGGATATTTCAAACCAAACCAGGTTTTTTTAAGCTATAAATTCAAATCTAAAATCCCAAGCTGGTGGAGAGGGGAGGATTCGAACCTCCGTAGGCTGAGCCAACGGGTTTACAGCCCGTCCCCTTTGGCCACTCGGGTACCTCTCCTTTTCCGGCAAGCAACAGATACTATTTGCTGCTTACTCCCTGCCATGTCGGATATGGAGCCACCGAAGGGATTCGAACCCCCGACCCGCTGATTACAAATCAGCTGCTCTACCAGCTGAGCTACGGCGGCTTCAACAGGGCAAAAACCTTCGATTTTTTATTTAATTTATAAGAAACCTTTTGGAACTTAATAGAATAAGACATTAATTATAGAAATGTCAAACCGAAAAATTCAAGTATTACTTGGGAAGGTAGGGGGATTATCAGGCTGACATCCTCTGGCGCACCACCTCATAAACAAGAATTCCTGTTGCTACAGATACATTAAGTGAATTAATTTCCCCAAGAACGGGTATTTTCACCATTTGGTCGCAATACCGCTTTACCGTTGGTCTGATGCCCTTACCTTCCGAGCCCACAACAAGGGCAATTGGAATGGTCAGGTCTGCAGCCCAGTATAATTCCCCGGCCTGGGCCTCTGCACTGTAAATTGTCACCCCCCGCTCTCTCAACTCTCTCATTGCATGTTTAATATTGGAGACTCTTACAGTGGACAAATACTCTATAGCCCCGGCAGAGGCCTTTGCAACGGTCTCTCCCGATGCAACCCTTCTCTTCTGAAGAATGATACCGTGTACACCCCCGACCTCTGCCGTCCTTATAATTGCGCCAAGGTTTCCGGGGTCGACTACCCCGTCAACAATCAGATAAAAAGGAGCCTCTCCTTTACGGCGGGATATACTAAAAAGGTCTTCAAGGCCCACTACCTTTTCAGAACTCACCCTGACTGCTACTCCCTGATGCCCCTTTGGAAATCCTGAAAAAAATGCCTTGTCAACAAATTTTACCCTGATACCGCTCCTTGTTGCAAGGGCAACAATCTCATTCTTTATCCTGTCCGTCCTCTCTCTGTAAACATACACTTCATGGACGGTTCTTTCAGCACGAAGCGCCTCTCTTACTGAATTCACCCCGTAAAGCCACTGCCCCGTTCCCTTAACCTGTGTATCATTCACTCCCCGACCTTAACCCTCCAGATAGTTCCCTCCTGGGTGTCCTCGAGGATGATACCTGCCTTCAGCAGTTCATCCCTTATTGAATCCGCCCTCTGCCAGTCCTTTGACTTTCTTGCCTCCTGCCGCCCGGAAATCCTTTTGTTTATATCATCCTCGGTTACAGGCAACTTCTTTGTCTTGAGCAGGGAAGTGTGCCACTGTTCAGGCGACCTCTGAAAAATATTCAGAACCTTTCCCGTCTCCCTCAGGGTCCTGATACCTTCCAGAAGCAATTTCCCAGCAGGCCCTCCGGATGGTTTTGAGTCAAGATACCGGTTAATCTCCCTGACAAGCTCATACATGTATCCGAGGGAAAGGGCTGTATTGAAGTCATCATCCATCGCCTCCTCAAACCTGGCCCTGAACTTCCGGAGTAGCTCCTGCAGATATTTCTCCTCCGGGGTAGCCTTCACCTTCTGCGGCATCCTGTCAAGATAGGTCTCCACCCTCATAATCGTAGAATAGAACCTGTTGATTGAGACCTCTGCATCAAGAAGCTGTTCCTCTGAAAACTCTATCGGGCTCCTGTAATGGGTTGAGAGGATAAAGGCCCTTATAACCTCAGGGTCGAATCTCTCCAGAATCTCCCTTATGGTAAAAAAGTTACCAAGGGACTTGGACATCTTCTCTTTGGATATCGTTATAAAGCCGTTATGAAGCCAGTACCGGACAAAGGGCTTTTCAGTGCAGGCCTCAGACTGTGCAATCTCGTTCTCGTGGTGAGGGAATATCAGGTCAGCCCCGCCACCATGGATATCAAAGGTCTCTCCCAAGTGTTTTATGCTCATTGCAGAACATTCTATATGCCAACCGGGCCTTCCCGGCCCCCAGGGGCTGTCCCATGCGGGCTCACCCTCCCTGGCTGCCTTCCATAGCGCAAAATCGAGCGGGTTTTTCTTCCTTTCGTCCACCTCAACCCTGGCCCCGGCAACCAGCTCATCCATCGACCTTTTGGAGAGTTTACCGTATCCGGAAAACCTGTTGACCTCAAAATATACATCGCCGTCAACCTCATAGGCATATCCCTTGTCTATAAGGGTCCTGACCATCTCTATTATCTCCGGAATATGCTCGGTTGCCCTCGGCTCAACATCCGCCCTCTCCACACCAAGGGCATCCATATCCCTGTAATACTCCTCTGTATATTTCCTTACCACCTCATCCCAGGGTATTCCCTCTTCTCTTGCACGCCGGATAATCTTGTCGTCAATATCGGTAAAGTTTCTGACGTACCTGACATTAAAATCCTTATACCTGAAGTAGCGTCTCATAACATCAAAGACTATGGCGCTTCTTGCGTGTCCTATATGGCAGTAATCGTAGACCGTAACACCACAGACGTATATCTTAACCTTGTCAGGTTCGAGGGGAATAAACTCCTCCTTCTTCCCTGAGAGGGTATTATAAACTCTCATCCTTCCTCCCTTGCCTTCAAGTTGCTCTATCCTCTTTTCAATATGACCGATGTAGCTCTCAAGCTCCTTAAACCTATCCTCTACAGGGTCCGGCATGTGGACATGATCAAGTACCTCTTCCACGCCGTGATCAGTCACCCTCATTACCTTCTTCTTTATAACCCTGCCTGGAACCCCGACAACAATGGAATGGTCAGAAACCGATTTTAAGACAACGGCGTTGGCCCCTATCTTAGCATAATCACCTATCCTGATGGCACCAAGCACCTTTGCCCCGGCCCCTACCACCACCCGTTTTCCGAGCGTGGGATGGCGCTTGCCTTTCTCCTTTCCCGTCCCCCCAAGGGTGACGCCCTGATACAGGAGACAGTCCTCACCGATCTCTGCGGTCTCCCCTATCACTACCCCCATCCCGTGGTCTATAAAAAACCCCGCACCTATCCTTGCACCCGGGTGTATTTCAATCCCGGTCATCAGCCTGACAATATTGGATACAAGCCGGGGCAGGACGGGAATCTTCTTCCGCCACAGTATGTGGTTTATTCTGTGACAGAGGATTGCATGAAACCCGGAATAGCTGAACATGACATCCAGCCTGTTACTTGCTGCAGGGTCCCTCTCAAAGACTGCCTGAAAATCTCTCTTTACATTGTTCCGGAAGCCCATCCGTATATTTTAGTCATTGACACGTCAACAAGGCAATCTTTCAGGGTTTATCGAGACTCCCTTTATGGCTTCAGCCTTTCTCTATAACCGCTTTAACGGCCTGAAGCAGATCGGCCAGGGTATAAGGTTTCTGCAGAAACCGGAATTCTCTTTCCTGTATAAGGCTCCACTGGGATTTCTGATCCGTGTAGCCACTGCTCAGCAGGACCCGCAGCTCAGGTTTGTAAGAGAGGAGCCGGTCAACCAGATAGAGACCGCTTTTATCGGGCAGGACAACATCGCTGAGGATCAGGTAAAAATTCCCCTTTTCCCTTTCAAAAATTTCCAGTGCCTCCTGAACATTTGCGGCCTCAGCAACGCTGTATCCACTTCCTCGAAGCACTTCCGAGGCAAAACCCCGGACTCCTTCCTCATCCTCTACCAGAAGGATCCGCTCTCCACTGCCCTGGAGCTTATGTACGGTAATGGTCTTCTCCGCCTCGACTTCCGACTTTACAGAAGAGGCAGGGAGGTATATCCTGAACGTCGAACCCCGGCCCGGCTTACTGGAAACATTTATCCACCCTTCGTGCTGTTTGACAATGCCGTAAACAACGGACAGGCCGAGCCCGGTACCCTTTCCTGCCTCCTTGGTGGTAAAAAAGGGTTCAAAAATGTGCTGAATGGTCTTTTTATTCATGCCGGCCCCCGAGTCCTCAACCGACAGACAAACAAATTTGCCGGGCCGCGCTTCAAGGATAACATTGCTCTGTTCTTCATCCAGCACCACGTTTTCGGTCCTGATAGTGAGACTCCCGCCGTTGGGCATGGCGTCTCTGGCATTGCCGGCAAGATTCATGATCACCTGCTCGATACTGCCTGTATCCGCCCGGACCGTCCAGATGTCCGGCTCCAGGTCCGTCCTGATAACTATATCTTCACCGATAAGACGGTTAAGCATCAGCAGCAAATCATCAATCGTCCTGTTGATGTTGAGATGGATAAATTCCATTGGCTGCTTGCGGCTGAAAAGAAGCAGTTGGCGGGTGAGGTCGGCCGCGCGCACGGAGGCATTACGTATCTGCTCCAAATACCTGTAAAAAGTCTCCGTCTCGTCAACTTTCATCATCACCAGATCGACATATCCCCTGATAGCCGTCAGCAGGTTGTTGAAGTCGTGGGCAACCCCTCCTGCCAGTGTTCCTACAGCTTCCATCTTCTGTGCCTGGAGTAGCTGGGCCTGTATTTTTCCTTTCTCCTCCTCTGCATGCCGGCGATCCATAATCACCTGTACGTTTGTGGCAAAAGACTCGACCTGTCTGGCGTCATCTTCCGTATAGTCCGAGGGTTTATTGGCAATACCTGCCAGTGCAACAATACGACCGTGACTGAAAACAGGAACTATCATAGCCCTGGTAAGCGGAACGTGACCCCCGGGAATTCCTTTTTTGCCGGGGCAGGATCGATAGTCATTGATGATGAGCGCCCTCCTGAAGCGGACTGCATCACCCAGGAGCCCTGCCTCGACCAAAGGATATTCAATCGGCCTGTCCTCTATCCGGCACTCCTTCATCACCCCCTCGGAGAACGCATAAATTTTCATCACTGTTTCCGCCTCATTGAGAAAAGAATAGAAAGCGTACGGACTCTGTGTCATGGCTGTAATTTCGACCAGCACGTGGTCACATAAGGTCTGGTAGTCCGCATCAGCCATGCGGGCGATATTCCAGAGTATCTCAAGGCGTCGCCGTAAGCGGACTTGTTCTTCTTCGGCCTGTCTGTGCTCGGCACGCATGTGTAGCACTGTAATGCCATAGGCCAGATCATTTGCCAGCTCCGTCAGCAGTCTCACCTCTTCGCTGTCAAAGGCATCCGGCTCAGGGGCATATATGTTTATGGCACCCAGTATCCGGTTGTCGTCAATCAGGGGAAGGGCAATCGATGATTGATAACCACGCTTAATCGCCTCAAGCCGCCACAGGGCGTAATCAGGGTTTGACGGAACATCCCTGTTAATACTTACTTTCCCCGTCCGGATAGCTGTACCGGTGGGACCGCGCCCCCTATCCGTATCAGCCCAGGTGATGTTCAACGTCTCGATATACCCTTCCTCGTAACCAGCCTGTGCCATCGGCCGAACAGTCTTCTCTTCGTCCTGCCCGGCAAAACCGATCCATGCAAGACAGTATCCCCCAACGTCCACAAAGACCTTGCAGATCTCACTCAGCAAGACAGACTCATCTCTCACCCGCACAATTATCTGGTTGCATTCACTAAGCACCTTGAGTGCCCTGTTGACTCTATGCAGTTTCTCCTCAGCCTGCCGGCATCGGCATTCGGAGTCCTCCAGTTCATCAATCCGCAAACGCATTTCCAGCAACTCATCTACAAGTTGCTCTTTTAGCTTATCTTCGTCTTTCATTTGAGCCCCCCCCCCTCTCCCCCTTCATTAAAGGCTGGAAAAATAAAGTCACCCTCTTGTGCCCTGCCCTTTGCCGGGGCATGATTGTTTCACTTTCCACACCGGAAAAACAGGCAAAACCCTCCACTGTCATTTATAGCAGATGGTCCGGGTGTTGTCAAGAAATTTCCACGGCCTGTGTCGTAGCAAAGCGATGTCATGTATATCTGCAAGATAAAAAAGTCAGGCTACCTTAAATAAGCTCCGTAAAGCGTATAGACAAAGTGTCCGGTAATTGTGAGTCCCTCCATACCCCATTTCTCAGGCAGGGGCCAGTATGGCTCACCATCCCTGAGCGCCTGTATTGCAGCCTCATCAAGCTCCCTGTAACCGGATGTGCGTACCAACTCTACAGACCCTAAATAACCGTTTTTCTTTATTGTAAACCTTATATAGGGATCACCGTAAAGACCTCGCCTTACAGCCTCCGGCGGGTATCTCCATATCCTCTCAATCCTGCCTTTAAGCTTCATCATGTAGCTGTAATACTTGAGTTCCTTTGTACTGAAGGTAACTCCCGATTCTTCTTTCCGTTTCACGGATGGCTGCAGTTTAGCGATATCTCCTATTATTCTGGCGTCAAAGAGTTCCCTGACCCCCGGCAGTCTCTGTATCCCTGCACCTTCCTCCGAAGGCGTTATCCTCTTTTCCGGGAAAGCTCCCATATTCAACTCAGCAGGTGATCCGGGAGTCTCCCCCGGGGTTGAAGCCGCCTCCTGGCTTTTGGATGGTTTCTCTGCAGAGGGCACGGCTTTTGGAGCAGGCTCTTCAAGTCTCCTCACTGGCAGACCCTTCTTTTTACCTCGCAGGACCTCAGGTTTTCTGCTGACTACAGGGGGGGAGACAATCTCTGCCATCAAGGGTTGCTTCCGTTTTTCTTCAGTCAGTCTTTTTTCAGGGGAAGGAAGCGTTATCCTTAAAATAAGAAAGATTATCAACAGGTGGAACAGAAAAGATAAAACAACGGCACTTTTGAGTCTCAATGCAGGAATTTCCTGAAGAGATTAACATAACTTAAAAGGCTACCCCGGCCGGCATCCTTCCTCAACCACAGCCTCATCGATGCCTCCTGAACCTCAGTCCTGCTAAACATATCGAACATTTTTTCCGCCCCTGCATCATTGCGCAAAAAGACACTTTCGAGGGTTCTCATAAGCATGAACCTTGAGAGGAACCTCCTGCGCCATAGCTTCCTGTACAAAGACAGCCTCTTGTTGATTATTGCTTCGGCAGCAAATTCGCCTGATTTCATGGCGTAATAGATACCCTCATATGTAAACGGCATCACCTGAGTGGCTGAATCCCCCACAAATAGAATGTTCCCCATATTGTAAAGTCCATTTTTCCAGAGCGGCACCTTATACCCCCTCGCAGCCGCCCCCTGAGGATCATTAATATTCAGCCTCTTCAAAAACCTCTCAAAAAACAATCTCGCATCACTGCCGTGGCTAATCCCCGTACCCACAGAGCACCCGCCCGCAGAATGGCTCAATGCCTCCGAAGCATGAGACCCTCCGTCAACCCTTGGAAAAACCCATGAATATGAAAAAGGGGCATGTTCAGAGCCGAACCAGAACTCGCAGGCATCGCTCTCAAGTCCCTCCACCGGACACGAAAGTGTAAACACATAGCCCGATGATTTGAGACCAAGGGATATTCTTACCCTCGAATTAACACCGTCGGAAGCAATCAGATAATCCGATTCAATTATCCCGGGCTCACCATTTATCAGGACACGGGATTTTATTTTGGTGTCTCTTGATTGAAACCCCGAGAATTCTCCCTCTAAAACCTGTGCCCCTGATGCACCTGCAAGACTTCTAAGCAGGTCATCAAATGCCCTCCTGTCCACAACCAGGATCTCGCCGCCCTCAAGTGGAATATCGAGCTTCCTGCCTGAAGGAGAAACGAATCTTATCGTATTAACAGTCCTGTGAGGTATGTTACGGGGAATTTCGAGTTCTTCAAGGGCAGTGGAAGCTATCCCGCCACCACAGGGTTTTCTATGATTGAGGTCCTTCTCTACAAGTATGACCTCAATACCTGCCGCTGAAAGCCTCCTGGCAGCAGTTGCACCGGCAGGGCCGCCTCCAACTACAAGGACCTGTGTACGCATGACCATCTTTCTTCAGCCCAAAAACCTTTCACGATATATATTTCACTTAAGGGAACGCCGAGAATTTTTCTGCCGCCTTCTTAATCCCTCAGTCTTCTCATCTCTGCGGCCTCTGCGTTCTCTGCGGTAAATTATTTCTTCCTGATTGTCTCATAATACAACCCTTCTTACTCGGAAAACTCCTTTGCCCTGACCGTCAGAACGGGACAGATTGCACCCTTGACAACCTTTTCAGCCGTACTGCCGAAAAAGAGCCTGTCGAGTCCCTTTCTCCCATGAGTGCTCATCACTATCATATCCATTGCCTTCTTTTCGGCAAAGCTGATTATATCTTCATAGGGAATACCCTTTAAAACTGCATATTCAACATCTCCAAAACCCCTCAACTCCTCAAGATAGACACGGGTAATCTCCTTTTCAGCCTCAACCTCCATAGTTTTGTAGAGTTCATCAATCGTAATATGAGGCACATAAAGACCTGTTGCCAGGGTTATCTCATGGATAACGTGAATTATATAAAGCCTCGCTCCATATTTTTTTGCAAGATCCACAGCATAGGGAACAGCGTGTGCCGTACCTTCCATAAAGTCCGTCGGGAATAAAATCTTCTTAATCTCCATGAGAAACCTCCTTAAGATATTTTGCTGCATCCTCAGGGGATGTAGTTAAAGTATACATGCCGGAGCC
This sequence comes from uncultured Thermodesulfovibrio sp., assembly GCA_964639515.1. Lineage (GTDB taxonomy): Bacteria > Nitrospirota > Thermodesulfovibrionia > Thermodesulfovibrionales > JdFR-85 > BMS3Bbin07. Next base: position 2,797 of record CAZXDE010000048.1, on the reverse strand, counting down.
AAGCTCAAAACTGCCGATGCTCTTTATCCTCGGCATAACCTCTATATGCCAGTGAAAATCCTCACCAAGGGTGTGCCAGTGGTTTCTCCTCGGTATCCTGCTTGGCGCTGTGTGAAGAACATAATTGTATGGCGGGTTCTTCAGGAGCCTTCTGAGTTTCCTGAACATAACGGAGAGGGTTTCTGAAAGGTCCCTCTTCTCCTCCTCTTTTACATCCCTGAAAGAACAGTTATGTATCCTGGGCAGTATCCAGAACTCAAAGGGAAATCTTGCAGCATAAGGGCAGAAGACCAGAAAATAAGGAGTCTCCATCACGACACGCTCCTTCAGTCTTTCCTCCTCCCTCATAATATCACAAAAGATACACCTCTCCTTGTATTCATAGTACTGTTTTGCCCCATCCAGCTCTTCTTTTACCCGCTTGGGGATTACGGGTATTGCAGTAATAAGCGAGTGGGGATGACCGCACGCATCACCGGAAGGGACTCCGCAATTCTTGTGTATCATTATATGCCTGATCCTAACATCCTTCTCAAGCTCGATCATCCTTGCTGAAAAGGCCTCCACAACCCGGAGCATCTGTTCCGACCCCATATCTTCAGGCGGCACATCATGCCGGGGTGATTCAATCAGCATCTCATTGACGCCTATTGCATTCATCCTGTCATAAATACCGATACCCTTTCTGCCAAGGTCGCCTTCGGGTGAAAAGACCGGTACCATTGCGGGCAAAACCCTGACAAGCCATTTACCGGATTCGTCCCTTACACTGTATATCTCCTCAGCCCCCCCTGACTCTTCTTCGCATAGGTCGCAATGTCCTCCTGCTGAAGGTTCCATTGAGGAGAGATAATCCTCCGGCTTCATTGACTCACTCAATACTGCCACCCATCTTCCAAGCAACGGCTCTCTTCTGATCTCGTTCATATTCCTGTTATCCCCTGTTTCTTTCAAAGATTATTCTCAACCCCGTTAATGTAAGCTCCGGGATGTGAATATACTCCCTCTTTAATAACCCCTTAATCAAGGGGGCATTACCTCCGGTAAGAACGGTTCTAATCTCTCCCGGCATAACGGACATTTCGTCAAGCAATCTATCCACTGCACCCGCAGTTCCATACACTACTCCTGAGATTATACTACTTTTTGTGTCCTTACCTAAAGGTCCCGGCAAGAAAGCAGGCATTACAAGGGGAAGCTTGCCCGTCTGCCTGTTAAGCGCAACACACATCATCTCCACCCCGGGCATGATCGCCCCTCCAGTCAATCTCTTCTCTCTGTCTACAACCGTAATCGTGGTTGCCGTACCGAGATCAACAACCACAAGGCTTCCGTTTATCCTGCTGCACGCGGCAACTGCATTTGCTATCCTGTCCGCACCGATACTTTCGGGCTCTGCTACATCAAATATAAGCCCTGTATTAATGGAATGAGTTACCACAACCGGCTCCTCGCCGCTAAAAGTCTTCAGGAGCTCGTAAAACAACCCGTCATGAGACGGGACGACAGATGACATCACTCCCCCGGCAGGCTGGTCATCTCCTAAGAATTCGCTCAAAACACCTTCATAAAAGGCCCTGTCTTTAAGTGGACGGGTACCGAGGCTTAATGTCCTGATCGTGTCTTCCTTAAAAAGACCTACATTTATATTGCTGTTCCCTATATCTATGGTCAGAATCTTATCTGTCATGGTCTTTTAAATGGACAATCTCGGCTGTGCTCAGGCATACCTCCTCACCACTGTCTTTTTTGAGCCTCAGAAAACCCCGGTTGTCAAGGCCCAGGGCCGTTCCATATATCTCTCCTTGCGGCGTAATGGCCTTCACATAACTGTTAATGGTATGACTTATTTTACACCATAGGGCTATTACAGAGGCAGGATCATTAAAGAGGAGGGTGTAATAGCGGCTAAAAAACTCCAGTATCTTCACTATAACCCTGCCCCGATCAAAGGCCTCTCCTGTCTCTGAATACAGGGACGTTGTATTATCCCTGAAATCCGGGGGTATCCGGTCCGCCTGCATATTTACATTTATGCCCATGCCCGTCACCATGAATCTTATCCTCTCCCTTGCGGTTGACGCCTCTGTAAGTATCCCGCCGAGCTTCCTCTGATTACAGTAAATATCATTCGGCCATTTCGGCCATACCTCAACGGAAGGCAACCCGGCAATACCGCCGGCACTGGATTGAGACAACAGGCAGGAATTTACAGCATCTACAACCGCAAGAGATGCCGACAGTGTTACAAGGGCCGGATGGAACGTAATAGTGCCGGGATTCAGGATAATGCTCATATATATGTTTACTCCCGGCGGTGAGTACCAGCATCTTCCATGCCTCCCCCTGCCCCTCTCCTGAGAGTCGGCAATCACCACTGTGCCGTGAGAACAACCCTCTCTGGCAAGCTTCAGGGCTACATCATTTGTAGAGCCGACCCTGTCGTAAAAAGAGAACCTGTAGAGGTCCGTCTCTTCCTGAAAGGCCGCAAGGGATTGCAGGTCTTCAGGCAATAATCCCGGGGAATCCCGGTCTGTAAATATGGTCATAAATATATCCTCTTTATTGGAAATAGTTGAATAAATGGAGTAGTGGATTAATGGATTAGTGAAAAATCCTCCAATACTCCAATACTCCAATACTATTTAGTGTCTGTGTATAAACTGAGGTTATCTGTCATTCCCGCAAGTGAAGCGCGTCGGGAATCCTTCTTAAAGAACGATTCCGGACAAGCCGGAATGACAGAAGAATGCCAACAGTTCGAGTTTATACACAGACTCTATTTATACTTCCCCTT
>CAZXDE010000047.1:0-12014 GCA_964639515.1 uncultured Thermodesulfovibrio sp. | reverse complement strand
TCAACAGCAGGATGCACAACCTTCTTTGCAACCATGTCCTTATGGCATTTTTTACAATCAGTAAATTTCTCTGCTGAGGAAATTAGCGGAACAAGAAAAATGATGACTATAATAGTGGTAAAAAGACTTATAGCATGCTTATAGTTCATAAACTCCTGATTATTAGCTTACAGGCAATACCTGATTATAGTCAAAGGTTCTCTTTTTCCTGCTCTTCTTGTCAGCTTCTCTACCAGCATACTTTTTTGCGATGCCCTTCTCTCATCCATGTTATTAAAAACTTCTATTTTCAAGCACTATATATATTTTGCAAATTATACGAAAGACCGCTTTCATTCGTCAAGTTTTTTCCTCCCGGGACCACCGATAATCCTGTCCTGAAAAACCGTGCCTATACCTCAAAAGCATCAACAATATGTTGAACCTGATAGGTGCCGTCCCTCAGGTATAACCCTATAACGTCAAACCTGCCGCTTGCCCCAAGCATCTTGTGAACCTTCAGATAATAGAGTGCAAGTTTTTTCAGCCTCTCCCGCTTACGCCATGTAACAGCCTCAGAGGGATATCCGTACAGGAGACTCTGCCGGGTCTTTACTTCAACAAAGACGATGGTATCCCTGTCCCTGGCCACTATATCTATCTCTCCGATAGGAGTCTGGTAATTGGACTCCAGGATCCTGTAGCCCTTCTTTTTGAGGTATTGCACGGCAAAAGCCTCTCCCTCCTTACCGGTTTGATTCCTCACTTATCCCCTTTTCTGACCTTTACAGCCTTGCCGTGTGCCTCAAGGCCCTCCATATCCGACAGGATCTCCACCACTGAAGAGAGCCTCTGAAACGACTGTCTGCTGAAACTCAGAAGGCTCGATCTCTTTACGAAATCATACACTCCAAGGGGAGAGAAAAACCTCGAGGTTCCACCTGTCGGGAGGGTATGGTTTGGGCCTGCTGCATAATCCCCAAGGGCTTCAGGAGTCCATTTCCCAAGGAATATTGCCCCTGCATTCTGAACCTGCGGCAGGAGTTTTTCGGGTTTTTCCGTCATAATTTCAAGATGCTCAGGTGCTATGAGATTGGCCACCCTGACGGCCCTTCCGAGCGTACCCGTTACGATTATTGCACCAAAATTCTTCAGAGAGGCCTCGGCAATCTCTCTTCGTCCGAGGGTTTTAATCTGTCTCTTAACCTCTTCACTCACCCTGAGTGCAAGTCTCCCGGAAGAGGTAACAAGCACTGAGGAGGCAAGCTCATCATGCTCTGCCTGACTCAGAAGGTCTGAGGCCACAAACTCCGGAGGGGCTGTCCTGTCCGCAATAATAAGGACCTCACTCGGCCCGGCAATCATATCAATATCCACCTCACCAAAGACCATCCGCTTGGCAGTGGCAACATAGATATTCCCGGGGCCCACTATCTTGTCCACCTTCCTTATCGTCTCCGTCCCGCAGGCCATGGCAGCTATAGCCTGGGCACCTCCAACCCTGTAGACCTCCCTGACCCCTAAAAGACTTATAGCAGCCATCACATACGGGTTGACCTCTCCCCGGGGGGTGGGGACACAGAGGGCAAGCTCCCTTACCCCGGCCACCTGGGCCGGAATCACATTCATCAGGACTGTTGAGGGATAGGATGCCTTGCCACCGGGGACGTATACGCCAACACGCTGAATCGGACGTATAATCTGCCCCAGCATGGCCCCGCCCTCCCTGTACGACCAGGACTCTTCCTTCTGCCTGAGATGAAAGCCCCTGATCCTCCCGGCAGCCAGCTTCAAAGCCTCAACCCCTTCAGGGTCCGCCTTCCCGGCAATTGCCTTTATCTCCCTGAGGCCTATCCTGAGGTTTTCTGTTTCAAGTCCGTCGAATCTCCAGGTATATTCCCTTACAGCCCGGTCTCCCCGCACCCTGACATCAGATACAATCCCTGAAACCGCATTTACAATCTCCTCACTTACGCCTCCGGCACGTTCCTTCAGAAGCAGTAGAAAACTTTCAAGCTCCTCTTCATTCCTGATTATCCTCATTTCACTTTTCTTCTCCATATCCTGTTTTTTAATCCTGTCTTATTTATCGCTGGATTTGAGGTGATCCTTCATAAATACCTTTACATCTCCGATTTCCCCACTCTCCTTCCAGACCCGGAGGAGGTTCTTCATGAGCTTATCCGCCCTCTTATATCCGGTCTTCCTCGCCTCCTCAATAACTGACCAGTCGTTACTTTCAACAAAGTGCTGAAAGGCATTCATTATCTCGGGAAAGAGCTCCTTTCTTATTCCGTCCAGAAGGACTATATAAAAACCGAGCAACGACCGCTCTCTCCTTTCGACCATGAATTTAATGGGCCCCTTTTCAGATGTATCTGCAAGAAGGTCTTTTATGCCCCTCAGGTAGAATTCTGTCCATCTGTCACTGTTATGGCTGAGGATGTCAAGCCAGTCATCTGATTGTTCAGACTCAAAAGCCTCACCGAGTTCATGAAGGAGGAGCATTTCGGATATCCCGGAAGAGAGGGTCTCTATCTTTTCGTGAATCTCTTCCGAGGGCTCCTCCTTTGCCTCAATACCGTAGAGAGAAAATGCCTCCTTAAGGGCTCCGCCCAATTTCCTGCCCTGCAATTCCCGGAACTTATCCCACAACAGTGACCTCAGCGGCTCAAGCCTTATAAATACAGACCTGCCCTGCAGCATTGCCACGGACGTGGAGAGGTCACGACAGAGTTCCCTGCCGACATAATAAACCTCGCAGTTGGAAATCTCTCTTTTCCTCTCAAGCCTGGAGAGGAAGAAGGTTGGCTTGTTAAATCTCCCATAACCGCCACCGTATACAAGCCCGTGTCTGCCAAGAACGGCATTCAGTTTCTCCACATCAAAGGGGTCATATATATCTCCTTCAAATTCCAGTGGACGCAGGTCTTCATCCTCAAGCTCACCCCACATGTACTCCCTTGAGGCTATCCACTCTGAAATATCTTCATTCAGCACCGGCTCCCACGGCATAAGGGAATGTTCATTTCTGTACAGTTCCCTTAATCTCATGAGCATGCCGCATATGGAATAATACCCCCAGAATCCCGCATCAGAGATATTGCAGTTTAGCTTTATCTGCTCTACAAGTCTTTTAATATCCATTAAGCACCCTTCTGTTTAGGATAAACTGCCTGAAAACGAAAAGACAAGGCATGGGAAATTAATGGTAAAATTGATTTTTATCACCTCTTCAAAATAAAATAAGAGACTCTTTCTCTTAGGGGGTTAATAATGAAGGTCACCTTTACTGACGACAAGGAAATCGTTGTACTCGAAAACGAGTCACTTTATGATGCTTTCAAACGACAGGAAATATATATAACTGCATCCTGCGGAGGCAAAGGCACATGCGGTAAGTGCAGGGTCAGGATTGTCTCCGGAGACTACAAATGCAGGTCTTACGGAAAACTCTCACAGGAAGAGAGGGACAGTAACGTAGTGCTTGCCTGTCAGACCTTTGCTGAGGGAGACCTCATAGTTGATATACCGATTGAGTCAAGGCTGTCGGTAGGTGACAAGATCGCCATCTCCAGGTCAAAAGACCTGATTGAACTTTTAAAGACCTATAAGGCAGCAATATCACCCCTCATAACAAGAATCACTTTCAGAATGCCCCCGCCGACAATTGATGACAATATAAGTGACCTTGAGAGACTAAGGCGTGAACTGAATACCAGGGGTATCGAGCTTCGCTATTCAAAGGATTTTGTCTCAACGATGGCTGATGACCTGAGAAAATTCAACTGGAATGTAACCCTCTGCTATCAGGATGACTCAGCAGAGGCGTTGTTCCTTGAACCTGCAGAAGTCAATGGCACACGCTATGGAATTTCAGTTGATATCGGAACAACCACGGTTGTCCTCTACCTCATTGATATGGCGGATGGAGGCATCGTGGATGTGGCGTCAACATATAACTCCCAGATGCGCTATGGTGATGATGTCATTACAAGGATAGTCCACGCCACTGAGGGCGGTGGGCTTAATGACCTCAGAAAGGCCGTCATTACCGACATCAACGACCTTATTGCCCCACTTACAGCAAGGCACGAAATAGAACCCCGGCATATCGAATCCGTTGTGGTCTCCGGCAACACAACAATGATCCACCTCTTCTGGGGATTCAATCCCGCCCACATAAGGGAGGCGCCTTACATACCCGCAGTAAATTACTTTCCTGTATGGAAAACTTCCGAGGCAGGCATCAGGACAGGCAAAAACACTCCTGTATATACCGTGCCGTGTGTGGCAAGTTATGTGGGTGGTGACATTGTTTCAGGCGTGATTGCCACAATGATGCATAGGAACCCCGAGATATCACTCTTTATGGACATCGGAACAAACGGAGAGATAGTGGTAGGCAATAACGAATGGATGATGACGGTTGCCTGCTCGGCCGGACCATGCTTTGAAGGCAGCGGAATAAAATACGGCATGAGGGCCACTGACGGCGCAATCGAGTCAATAAGGATCGACACTGAAACACTCGAGACTGAAATAAAAGTGATAGGTGACACAAAACCAATCGGCATTTGCGGCTCCGGAATGATAGACGCCGTCTCTGAAATGTTCCTGACCGGAATAATTAACCAGAGGGGCAAATTTGTCGGAGAAACTGCTTCTTCAAGGATAAGGGAAGGGGAAGACGGCACGGAATTTGTGATTCACCATAATGCCAAAGGTGACATTGTACTTACAGAGGTAGATATCGAAAACATTATAAGGGCAAAGGCCGCCATCTATGCAGGGGTGTCCCTTCTTCTCAAAGAGGTCGGGTTCACCCTTGATATGATCGAAAAAGTATACATAGCCGGAGGTTTCGGGAATTATCTCAATGTTGAAAGGGCAATACTCATAGGTATGTTGCCCGACATCCCGAAGGAGAGATTCCACTTTATGGGAAACACCTCGGTTGCAGGGGCATATCTGTGCCTTCTCTCAAAAGATATGCGCAGGGAGGCAGAAGATGTGGCCTCAAGGATGACCTACATAGAACTATCCGTAAAGGGAGGCTTTATGGACGAATTCATGTCGGCCATGTTCCTTCCACATACCGACATGGAACAGTTTCCGACCGTCCAGGCACTATTGGCAAACAAACAGGGTTGAGGCAGGCTCCTGCAGACCTGTCAATCCCAGCTTATTACCTTAAAAAAGTGTTCATATAAACGGGGCTGCCTGACAGGGTTCAGATCCTCATCAAAGGCTATACCTACAAAGTAAATCTTTCCCATTCCGGACAACCAGACAATCCTGCCTTCTGCAGTATCGTTCTCTTTAATTCCCTTTACTGATATAAAGCTAATCTCCATTGTTACAGGGGTACCCTTTTCTAAAGGAGCATAAGAATAAACTCCCATACCCGACTGTGAAATGCTTGAAACCATGGTTTCAATGGGCTGTGGATTTTTGTCATTTTTTACCTCGACAACCGCCGTTGCCAATATTGGATATCTATGATGTCTACGGAGATTTTGGATCATTTCCTCATACTGTCAGGTTCTCCGGAACGGTCCTTCTTTCTTAAACAAGGAGCTAACCCTTTCCGGAATTCAGAAGATCCCTTAACTCCTTGCCTGTCCTGAAATATACAACCTTTTTCCCGGGAACCTTAACAGACTGCCCTGTCTTGGGATTTCTTGCCTTTCGCGGATTTCTGGTCTTGATCCTGAAATTACCGAACCCCCTCAACTCCACCTTTTCACCCTTGCCGATAGCCTCACTGAGGGTCTCAAAAAAGGTCTCAACTATTATCTCGGCCTGCTTAAGCGTAAAACCCTCCAGTCTCTCAGAGACCTTCTCAATAAGCTCAGACCTGGTCATAACCCCTCCTTGATTATTCAGAATGCATTTTTCGTTTTTAATAATACATGATATACTTCAGGCTGACGGTGCCAAAGGCCGCTTTAAGCTCCTTCGGTATACGGCTGGTTAGCAGATCAAATATTGATGACTTCTCTTTTTTTGACACCACATTGGGCTCGCCTTTAATCCCCCCAAGTCTGGCAGCCTCCATAATGGCATCCTGCATATTACCGAGGGCATCAACCAACCCCACTGCTTTTGCCTGCCTTCCTGTAAAGACACGCCCATCAGCAATCTCCCTGACTCGCTTGTAAGGAATTCCCCTACCCTCAGAGACAGCCCTGATAAATTGGTCATGGACATCATCAAGCACACCCTGCAGTATGGCCCTGTCCCCTTTACCTATCCCCCTGAAGACAGACGCCAGGTCTTTATGCTTACCACTCTTTATCACCTCTGTCCTGATGCCCACCTTATCCATAAGACCCTTAAAGTTCGGTATCTCCATGATTACTCCGATCGACCCTGTAACAGTCCCGGGGTTGGCATATATTTTCGTTGCCGGAGCAGATAGGTAATACCCACCTGAAGCCGCCACAGACCCCATTGAGACGACAACGGGTTTCACCTTCACCAGTTTGCCCACCTCCTCATAAATCTCCTGAGATGGTCCAACGGCGCCTCCCGGGCTGTCTACTCGTAGAACTATGGCCTTTACACTTGAGTCTTTCCTGTATTTCCGTAGTTGCTCGATGGCACTTCCTGAAGAGACGATAGGGCCTTCTATCCTTACAAGTGCTATCTTATCCCCTATCGGCATATACCTGCCGACGAAAGTCACAATCAGGCTCAGAAGGATAGTAGCCAACAGCAGTATCGCTAATACCATACAGAGTTTTTTCATTTGTCTCCATAAAGAGCGTCAGAGTCCGGTATCAATCCCTTACCAAGACCTGAACTACTCATTCGTTTCATGTTTTAGCGTTTTCAGGCTGAGTCCGATCTTTCGACCTTCCACATCCACCTTGATAATCCTGACGACTATCTCATCCCCATCCTTATAAACCTCGTCGGGATTTTCTCTGCCGGTATCAATCTCCGAAGAATAGACAAGACCCTCGACCTCGCCTTCAAGCTCGACAAAGATGCCAAACTCCGTATGTCTCAGCACTTTGCATTTAACTTCCTCAGCGAGCCGAAAGTCTGCAGGTATCCTCTCTTCCCAGGGGTCCGGGACAAGCTGTTTGAGACCAAGTGCCATCCTCTCCTTTTCCGGCTCCAGGCTCAGGATAACAGCTTCAATCATCTGTCCCTTACGCAGGACCTCGGATGGATGCCTGACATGCTTCGTCCATGACATATCAGATATATGAAGCAGGGCATCCACTCCCTCCGGCAATCCGATAAAGGCCCCAAATTCCGTCAGACTCCTTACCCTGCCATTTATACGCCGACCAACCTCATATCTCTCGGCAACGAGTTTCCAGGGCTTTGGCTTTAACTGCTTGATCCCCAGAGAAACCCTCCTCTCCTTTGGATCAACCTTCAGTATCTGTGCATCTACAAAATCCCCGATCTCCATATAATTTGAAGGATGCTTGGGTCTGGGAGACCAGTCGAGTTCAGACACATGCACCAGCCCCTCCACCCCGTCTTCAATCTCAACAAAGGCGCCATAATCAGTAAGACTTACCACTTTGCCGCTGACCACCCTGCCGACCGGATACTTGACTTCGATATCAAGCCATGGGTCGGATCTTTTCTGTTTATATCCCAGGGTAACCTTTTCAGTCTCAGGGGCAAAGTTGAGCACCATCACCTCAACCTCCTGCCCAACATTAAAGACATCGGACGGGTGTCTTATCCTGCCCCAGGATATGTCGGATATGTGAAGAAGACCATCAATTCCTCCAAGGTCGACAAAGACGCCGTAATCAGTAATATTTTTGACAACTCCGGACAGGACGCTCTCGGGCTTGAGATCGGCAAGGGTCTTTTCCCTGAGCTTAGCCCTCTCTTCCTCTAATATAACCCTCCTTGAAACAATCACGTTTGTCAACTTGCTGTTAAATTTCAGAACCCTGATCTCGATTTCCTGTCCGATAAGGCTATCAGGGTCTTTTAAAGGTTTCAGGTCTGCCTGAGAACCCGGCATAAAGGCCCTTATCCCCGAAATATCCACATTATAACCACCCTTGATTCTCTCGACAACTATCCCCTCAACAGGGGTACCGTCTTTCTGCGCCTCCTCCAGTCGCTGCAAGGTCCTTATCTTCCTCGCCTTCTCGGGTGACAGTATTACGAGGCCGTCAGCATCAATCTTTGATACATATACCTCTATCTCAACTCCTTCGCAGAGTCCCCCCCTATCCTTTTCTGCAAATTCCTCTATGGATATAAAGCCCTCGGATTTATATCCGATATCAACAACCACACTGTCTGATTTTATGGATATAACCTTTCCTTTTAATATGGTTCCTTCAACAATATCAGGAATTGTTCCGGAGTAAAGTTCGTCAAGCTCACTGTTATGAGTCTCCATTAGCAAAATAACCTCCTGTATAACCTAAGATTCCCGACCCCTGGAAGTACATGTCATATCTCCAATGGCCTCTATTTTTTTTACTATATCATTTATTATCCAGTCAGGGGTAGAAGCTCCGGCGGTTATGCCGACTTTCCCCACCCCATCAAACCACTCCGGACACAAATCGCCGGCTGTCTCAACATGGTATGTCTTTACCCTGCTATCATTACATAAAGTGACAAGCTGTTTTGTGTTTGCACTGTTCTTTCCACCAACAACGAGCATAAGATCAACCTTCCTGGTCATATCCTCTGTCTCTCTCAATCTGAGGGCTGTTGAGTTACAAATGGTATTATATACTTTTACCTCTTTTACTGTCTTTATAACCTTGTCAAGCAGTTTTTTCAAGGCCTCAACAGGCTGTGTGGTCTGAACCACAATGCCGACACGTGAATTAAGCATGGGCATTTCACCGGCATCTTTGACAACAATGGCACTCTCACCGGCATAACTCAGAATTCCTTTTACCTCGGGGTGGTCCTTATCACCGAGAATAAGCACCTGATAGCCTTCTTCCCTGAGAAGTTTAGCATATTGCTGCGCCTTTTTTACAAACGGACAGGTGGCATCAATGAGCTCAAACCTTGCATCACGGAGACTCTCATAAAGCTCGACCGGAATACCATGGGTACGTACTATGAGTATATCCACATCCTCTGAAACCTTATCCAGTGGCTTCACACCGGCCTCGCGCAGTTTCTCCACAACCTGGGGATTGTGGATTATGGGTCCGAGCGTAGCAACCCTCCTTGCAGACCTTTCAGCTGTTCTAAATGCTATATTAACGGCCCTTTTTACACCAAAACAAAAACCTGCTCCCTTTGCAATATATATATCCATAAAAATAAAACCCTTGGTTATAAATTTGAGTTACGCATTGTGGGTTCCGGCTTAAGTTCCCTGATTTTATCCATAATCTCATCAGCTATCCGTTGCTGAAAACCCTTGTTTGTTTCTGCACCTCTATATTCAATGGGGACTCCAAAGGTCACCCTCACTCTCGTTGGTCTTAAAAATCCGGCCCCTACAGGCAAGGCCCTTTCCGTACCCTCAATCAATGCCGGAACAACCTTTGCGTGACTCATGGCTGCAACCATGGCAACCCCTCGCTTTCCTCCTCCAACCTCTCCCTCTATACTCCTTCTGCCTTCCGGAAACATCACAAGGACCTTGCCCTCTTTCAGTTGCCTCACTGCCTCCTTTATTGCAGAGGGTCTGGCCCTGTCCTTATCAACAGGAATGGACAAACGTCTCACAAACCATCCGATTACAGGCACATGAAAAAGACTGCTCTTAGCCATAAAGACCGCCCTCCTCCTTATACATGCACCGATAAGTGGGGGGTCGAGATAGCTCAGATGATTTGCAGCGATTATAACTCCCCCCTCGGCAGGTATATTCTCCATCCCCCTGACCTCACAACAAAAGAATACTTTATAAATTATCTTGAGTACAGCTCTTAATATCCAGTACATAAGCAGGTTACAAACAGGTAACGGATTTCAAATCCATCACCTGCTATCTATTAAGGAACTCTAACATCTTTTTAATGGTCTCTTCAATCCCCATGGATGTGGTGTCAATATAAATTGCGTCCCGCGCCTGTTTCAGGGGAGCCAGCTCCCGGCGGGAATCCCTCTCATCTCTCTGCTGCACATCCTGCAGGGCCTCCTCCATTGTAACGGCTATCCCCTTTTGCACTAACTGAAGGTGCCTTCGCTTTGCCCTTTCCTGTTGGGAGGCGTCAAGAAAAAACTTCATCCAGGCATCAGGGAAGACAACGGTCCCCATGTCCCTGCCTTCAACAACTGTATCGTATTTTTCAGGATAAGCCCTCTGTATGGCAAAGAGAAACTCTCTTACAGGTCTCCTTGCAGAAAATACCGATGAGTAATGCCCTATCTCAGGAGTCCTGATAGCCTCAGACACATCATCTCCATTTATAAAAACCCTGCCTTCAGAGAAGCCTGTATCCAGCCCCTTCAGAAGTTGGGTTAATGTCTCATCATTAACATCTTCACTGAGTCCGTACCGTCTCAGATAGAGTGCAACCGCCCGGTAAAGGGCCCCTGTATCAAGATACCGGAACTCCAGACTGTCTGCCAGCAGCCTGGCAACGGTACTCTTACCGGCCCCTGATGGGCCGTCGATTGTTATAATCCGTTTCTTAGTCATCTAAAATCAGGTGGCTTGTGAAGTTGTAACTCTTAAGACTTACGGCAAACAACAGACATCTCAGCTCTATCACCCCGTAAGCTCCAGAATCCGGTCATAAAAGCCCGGAAACGATATATCAACAGCCGCTACACCTTGCACTGTTGTACAGCCCTCTGCCACAAGTGCAGCCACTGAGAGGGACATTGCCACACGATGGTCGTTATGAGCCTCAAGCGTCGTACCCCTCAGATTCACGGGACCGCTGATCTCCAGTCCGTCCGGGTATTCAGTTACATTAACCCCCATCTTTCTCAGTTCAGAGGCCATAGCGGCAATCCTGTCGGATTCCTTTACCCTGAGTTCCCCGGCTCCCCTGATGGTTGTCGTCCCCTCAGCCCTGGAGGCCAGCACACAGAAGACCGGAAACTCATCAATCATTGCAGGGACCTCCTCCGGAACAATCTCCGTTGCAACAAGCTTCTCAGTATATCTGCAGAGAATATCGGCAACCGTCTCTCCCGAAACATCCCTTTCATCTGTAATCTCGATATCCGCCCCCATTCGCTTCATGATATCGAACAGACCTCTACGGGTCGGGTTAATACCGACATTTCTTATTAGTATCTCCGAATCCTCTATAATTGCCGCTGCCACCACAAAAAAGGCTGATGATGAAAAATCGCCCGGGACTGTCATCTCAAAAGGTGTAAGGTCATTTCCTCCCGATATTATAATCCTGAGCCCCTCGACCCTGAGATCTGCCCCAATAGCAGGCAGCATCCTCTCCGTATGGTCCCTGGACTTCCGGGGTTCTTCCACAACCGTCTCACCCGCCGCATACAGGGCGGCAAGTAAAACAGCAGATTTTACCTGGGCCGAGGCAACGGGACTCTTGTAATGGATTCCCTTCAGCCCCCCACCCTTTACAGCAATCGGTGCAAGCGTATCCCCTGCTCTTCCATACAGATCGGCACCCATCATCCTCAACGGCTCTATAATCCTTTTCATCGGCCTCTGCCTGAGGGAACTATCACCCGTCAGCACAGAGAAGAAAGGCTGTCCGGACAAAAGGCCCGCAAGCAACCTCATGGTGGTACCGGAGTTACCGCAATCTATCACGTCCTCCGGCTCCCTGAGACCATGAAGCCCCTCTCCATAAACCTCTATAGCCTCCCCGGAATCCCTTATTTCCACGCCAAGCGACCTCATGGCATTAAGGGTTCTCATCGGGTCATCAGCCCTCAGGAGATTACGGATAATGCTTTTGCCCTTTGCAATGGATGCAAAAATGAGGGCCCTGTGAGAGATGGATTTGTCGGGAGGCGGTGTGACCTCACCCCTCAGTGGGCCTGACCTTAAAAGTTTAATACTGTCAACCATCTATTTATTTGTCATTTGTCATTTGTCATTTGTCATTTGTCATTTGTCATTTGTCATTTGT
>CAZXDE010000046.1:6183-12243 GCA_964639515.1 uncultured Thermodesulfovibrio sp. | reverse complement strand
CAGTTTCTCATAAAGAGTGCCCTGCCACTGCCGAAAATATGCCTTGTGGGCTCCTTTTTTGATACACATCCTGCAAGCAGCGGCAGCAAAAGAAGCAGTAATATTGAATACCCCAGAATTACGGGCCGACGCCGGTCTGTATAGCCAGAGGGTGCTGTTGTTAAAACTTCTTTTGTTTTTTTCATGACAGCAAAAACTGTAGAAACTCCTTTACATCTTTCTGGCTCTTCAGGTAATAGTCGGCCTCAGGGCTGCAACCGATACAGACGGATATACCGTTGCCCTTTAATACCCTGAAGGCATCCTCATCCGTGGTGTCATCACCAATATAGACCGGGAGCCTCTCTCTTCCCAGGTTTTCCCATATCCACTTGACGGCATCGCCTTTATTCCATGCATTAAGCGGTCTTATCTCAAAGACCTTCTTGCCTGAAGTAATCCTGAACGCCTCCTTGTAATCGTTTGCAATACTCCAGAATATATTGAGAAACTCTCCCAGGTATTTGATCCTTACCTTCCTGTAATGTATGCTTGCAGTAATCCCCTTGTCCTCTATTAAAACACCCTGAATATGGGAGAGGGCCTTGCCCAGCCTGCTTAAAAAATCCTTCAGTTGTTCCTTGTTGACTGAAAACTCAGGGCTGATAAACGTTTTTTTACCATCCCATATCTCTGCGCCGTGATTACCTGCGTAAACCAGCCCCTCGATGCCGACACGCTCTCTTACATCCTGAAGTGTCCTGCCGCTTATTATGGCAACCGGAAACAGTTCCTTCAACTGTATGATAAGAGAGCGTATCTCTTCCGGGAGAACGGCCTTTTCCGGGGATTCAACTATAGGTGTCAGGGTTCCGTCATAGTCGAGGAAGAGAAAGAGTTTATGGCGGGCAAGGTTTTCTTTTATCAGGCTGCTGTGGTCAAAGAGGTATTGACACTGATTGTGTTTCATTGAGGATATGAGGGTCAACTCATGGAAGATGTCAAGTATCCATTTGTATATATCGTGTTCCTCCACCTGTCTTCTAAGGAGCCTCATCCTGTCTCTCTTTTCTTTTTCAGGCATCTTCAATGCCCTGCTTATACTGTCTGCAAAGTTTTCTATGTCATAAGGGTTCACAAGGATAGCGCCATCCAGTTCATCCGCTGCCCCGGCAAATTCGCTCAGGATAAGCACGCCTTTTTCATCGACCTGAGAGGCTATGTACTCCTTGGCTACAAGGTTCATCCCATCGTATATCGAGCTGATCAGGCCAATGTCGGCCATTCTGTAATATGCAACAAGCTCCGGATGATCGAGCTTTTTATTGATGTTGATAATCGGCTTCCAGTCATCGGTTGCATATTTTTTGTTTATCTTTTCTATCAGCTTTTCAACCGTTCTCTGATAGCTGATGTAGGGTTCCTTCATTCTTGTTGGAACCGTAATCTGCAGAAAAGTGAATTTTTTTCTGTATCTCTCGTATTTGTCAAAAAAGAGGCTTAGCGCCTGCAGCCGTTTTATCAGTCCCTTGGTATACTCCAGTCTGTCTACCCCGACCCCTGTGTATTGAGGCAGGTTGGACTTTGCACTCAGCTTTTTCATTAAACCGGTGACCTTTTTCGAATGGCCTGTTGAATTGAACCTGTCGTAATCAATACTTATCGGGAAGGCCTTCAGTCTTGTGGTCTGTCCCCTGTATGTAACGGTTGATTCGTCATAGTTGATCTCTGCATCAAGGGTCTCTTTCACGCAGTCCATGAAGTTTTTGGCAAACAGCGGTATCTGAAACCCGATAATATCATTACCTAACAAACCTTCCAGTATCTGTGTGGATTGAGGACATACCCTGAATACACTCCAGTCAGGCCACGGTATATGCCAGAAATGGGCTATTGTGAGTGATGGTTTCTTCTCTCTCAGGATTCGGGGGACGAGGCAGAGGTGATAGTCATGGATCCAGACAACACAGTCTTCCTCCGCCTCCTGGAGGGTGGCTTCGGCAAACAGGTGGTTTGCCTTTTCATAATCCTCCCAAAACCTCCTCCTGAAGTAGACCCTGTCGAGTGCGATGTGACAGAGGGGCCAGAGGACCTGATTGGAATAGCCATGATAATAATTCTCGGAAACCTTCTTGCTTAACCAGACCCTTTTAAGCGTATAGGAGGGGTTTTCCGGAGGGACTGCGATGCAGTCCTTTTCATCCACCGCCTCTTTATCACCGCTGCCGCTGCCCCAGGCTATCCATGTGCCCCCGGTTGCCTTCAGAACGGCATCCATGGCAGATGTGAGCCCCCCGGCAGGTTTATCAACTTTAGTGCCCTTAAGGGTCTTTTTATGAATATAGGGCTCCCTGTTTGAGACAATAAAAAGACCCTTGTCTATAAAATTATCCTCTATAAATGTCCTTAACC
The DNA here is from genome assembly GCA_964639515.1 of uncultured Thermodesulfovibrio sp. Classification (GTDB taxonomy): domain Bacteria; phylum Nitrospirota; class Thermodesulfovibrionia; order Thermodesulfovibrionales; family JdFR-85; genus BMS3Bbin07. The sequence continues at coordinate 9,852 of CAZXDE010000046.1, read as the reverse complement.
TTTTGTATTTCACAGCTCAAAGACCGATTTTTCATTGTTTTTAATCGCATACCAGACGGAAAGATAGTCACGTGCCTGCCGTGTTATAAGGAAGTTATTCCTTATATACTCTTTACCTCTTTCACCCATTTTTTTTACCATTTCGGGGTTGTTCAGGAATTGCCTTACCCTGAATGCCGCTCCCTCTGATGTATGGACAAGGAACCCGGTAAACCCATGCACAATCTGTAAAGGTATTCCACCTGTAGCCCCTCCTATCACCGGTTTACCCTTCCACATTGCCTCGGAGACCGTTAGCCCGAAGCCTTCCTTGAGTGATTTCTGCAATACTACGGTTGCGCTTCTCTGCAAGGCGTTTATATCCCTGTCACTGAACGGCGGAAGGAGAAGTATATGTATGTCGGGGTCATTGGATGCATATTCCCGGACCTCGTTCAGGACGATCTCTCCCTCGGGATCATCACTTGCAGGACTGCCCGCAAGAATAAGGATGCAGTCGTTGTATTTTTTGACGATCCGGTACGCCTTTATAACACCGATGGGGTCTTTAAATCTGTCAAATCTTGATACCTGGAGCATCATCGGCCTGTCAGCCGGTATTTTATATTTTTCAAGTGTTTCCCTTATTTCATCTTCAGTCAGGTCCCTGTTCTTTTCGCTTAACGGGTCAATGGATGGGGGAATAATAAACTCATCTATTGACATTGACCTTGCAAACTTTGAGACGGAGAATATGGCAGCGTCGTATTTTTCACAATATCGCCTGAGATAATCACAAACCTCTTTTACGGGATTTGAGACATCTATATGACATCGCCACAGCCATGGAACATTGCCGGATTCGGAGTAATCCTGAATCTTGAATTCAATCAGCGGAGCAGGTTGGGGGTCATGTATCAGAACTGCATCTGCTTCAAGATTGAGCTTTTTGGCGTTCCTCTTATTGACCTCGTAGTGGTACTGCCACATCTCTTCCGTTATAGTTTCAAAATTCCCCTGAATGGCATTATGAATCTTTTTTGTTATGTCAAAAAACCTTTCATCACCCTCTATGGTTTCCCACCTTGCATCAATGCCGAGGTCCCTGAGTATCGGTATCATCCGTTGTAATATTTCGGCAACACCACCCCCTGCACGTGTGGAATTTATATGCAGAAAGGACTTGTCACGGAATATTTCTCCCAGCTTCTGCAGAAGGATTAAATCACCCTTTGGTGCTATTCCGGCATATTTAGCTATCATTCCTCGACTCCCGTAATTTCCATATCATTTTTAACCTTCTCATCAACGATCTCCATTATGTGTTCCCTGATCCCTTCGATACTATGCATGAAGGGGTCTATGGCCCATAGTTTTTTTGCAAGTTCCTGCTCACCCAGCACTTCATCAAACCATTTTGAGAAGTCATCAATTCCTCCGCCAAGGCGTGTCCTTGCCTCGTGGAAGTGATAGTAAATAGATGCGCCGTCAATGTAACGGATTGCAATAAGGAACTCAGCGAGATTTCTTGCCCTGATACGGGCGGGGAAGACAATGGTTATGGTTTCATTAAAGTAAAACTCTTCTCCGGCCAAAGCCTCCCTTGGTTCCGGAAAGTTTTCCAGATAATTGTCTACTACAGTAAGGAGGGCGGTCCTGAGTTCAGAGATGTCTTTGAACTCGTAGGGGTCAATGCTTGAGAGTTGTTCAGCCAGTGCGCTCTCTTCAAGGGATTCACCTACCCAGTGAGCAAAATCGTTTGTATATTCCCGTATTCGGCCCTTCAGAAAATACTGACAGGTATGATGAAATATAGACTCTTCGCTGACGGTAGCAATCAGGTCTCTCAATTCGCGAAGGTTTTTTGCCCTCTTTGCAGTTGATTTCAGGATACTTATGCACTGCATAAACTCAAACGGCTTTGCACTGTTTTTAGTGTCGTTCATGGTCCTCCTTTTAACTTTTGTATAAGGCGAACAAGTTACACAACTAAAGGTCTTTTTTTATAACCACCCTATTATAAAATTCACACTTTTTGCAATCACCTATCTTCTGTGCAAATATTCCCCTGGCTCTTCCCTCGCAAAAAGTTCCTGCCACAGCCCAACAGATCCTTCCGTAATTAGGATAAGCCGGGCAGGCACTCTCATCGCCATCCCCCGTTTTATCAACCCCGCATTTATTATATTCCCAGCATTGTGTCTTGAATGCATCACCTGGCGGCACATACGGGAAGTAAAGGCTGAATGTTGACCCCTCTCCGACCGTGCTGGAGACACTTATAAACCCCCGGTGTTCGTCCATAATCTTTTTACATATTGATAGCCCCAGCCCCGTGCCCTTTCCTACCTGTTTGGTCGAATAAAACGGCTCAAAAAGTCTTTCCAGCTTCTTTTCAGGAATTCCGGTACCTGTATCGATTATATCAAAAACCACGCAGTTAATATAATTTTTTTGTTCCATGCGCGTTCTGATCGTCAGGGTACCTCCCTTCTGCATTGCATCAAGGGCATTGATAATAAGGTTGTTGAGTGCCTGTATGACCTGATCCTTATCTATCAGGATTTTCGGCAGGTCTGAATCTAATTCTTTCTTAATCTCGATTCCACGTTCCTTACACAATTCATTAAAGGCTTTTAAAGTCTCCGATGCGATATTATTGATGTTTTCGTAGTTGAGATGGTATTTTGCCTCTCTTGAAAAACTGAGCACATCCCTCAGTATCCGCTCAAGCCTTTCCACTTCCGAGGATATCAATCTTGCGTATTCCTCTTCCTTTGTGTTTTTCTTTATGCGTTTCTCAAGTCTTCTTGCAAAACCACCGATGGCGGTCAACGGGTTCCTTATTTCATGAGCAATATCGGCGGTGAGCCTGCCGAGTGCAGAAAGTTTTTCAGCCTCTATGAGTTTGTGCTGCAACTTTCTCAGTTCATCAATTGATTTGAGGAGGTCCCTGTTCAGTTTCTCGATCTCTTCCTTGTCCTTTCTCAACTTCTCCGACAGCAGGCCGAGGGGCAAGGCTATCAGGAACAGGAAGGATACACGTAAAGAGAACTCGGTCCAGTGCAGGGCTGTAAAGTCAAAATTGCCACTGAACATGTAAGTGATGGTTGATATGACGGCAACACCAAGGCCGAAAAGGTATCCATAATAGAAAGCGTGCAGGGCTGTCAGGAGATAAAAGCCGATAAAGAAACTGTTGTTAAACCCTCCGGAATATTTTGTCAGGAGATAAACAAAGGAGAGGTCGAACCCCAGTGAGAGGACATAGATAGCCCTTTTTTTTTCGAATTTCAGAAATAACAGCAGGTAAAGCAAAAGACAGTATGCAATAAAGTATTGAAGTATTGAGGAAAATACCCCGATATCCTCTTCATGTATCTGTGAAAATTTCAGCCAGCCGTACCCGCCGGCCAGTACAATAACCCTGAGAATCAGAAAGCCGAGGTCGGAAATCTCCCATTCCCTCTCAACCACATTCCACTTGTTTCTGAGTATCTTGAGGAAGTTCTTCATCTAAACCTCGCCACTATATTGTACATTGTCATTTTACCGGTAAGGATTCTCAAATTGGTATTTTACAATAATCCCTTCCTTTTTAACCAAACGTTGGTCGTATCCGGATTTGCCATGTCGGCATGCCGGGGTTTGTTTTTGTTCTGTGGGCAGCGGGTTTTCGATTGCCAAAAG
>CAZXDE010000046.1:0-6083 GCA_964639515.1 uncultured Thermodesulfovibrio sp. | reverse complement strand
CATGTATATCACAAGATGTATCTCCCGAATTACGGTGTTTTTGACGAGATGAGGTATTTTCAGGCTGGTAACGAATTCCCGGTCTACAAGCTCGGTGATGCCCTGGTGGGAGTCAATATTTGCGAGGATATCTGGTATCCTGACGGTCCTGCAAGGACGCAGGCACTTGCCGGTGCGGAGGTTATAGTGAATATCAATGCCTCACCGTATCATACGGGCAAGGCATGTTTCAGAGAGAAAATGCTTTCAACAAGGGCCTCGGACAGCTCTGTAATCATTGCATATCTGAATATGGTCGGTGGACAGGATGAGCTCGTCTTTGATGGACATAGTCTGATATTTGATGAGTGCGGGAACCTGCTCTTCAGGGGGAGGCAGTTCGACGAGGATATGATAATAATAGACCTGAACCTCGATGCCGTATTCATGAGGAGACTTCATGACCCGAGAAGGCGTCAGGAGGTTTTTGCCCTCCGGGAAGATACTGTCTCTATCATGCCTGTACATGACAGGGTTATACGGAAGAGCGTGGAGTACAAGTATAGTCCGTCATTGCCTTGTAGCGAGATGGAAGAGGTTTACTCTGCACTTGTTCTCGGTACAAGGGATTATGTGCTGAAGAACGGTTTTAAAAACGTTGTGATAGGTTTGAGCGGGGGCATAGATTCTTCCCTCGTGGCAACAATCGCAGTGGATGCCCTGGGACAGGAAAGGGTAAAAGGATTGTTTATGCCCTCTCCCTATACTTCCGGGGAGAGCCGGGAGGATGTTTTCAAGCTTGCAGGGAACCTTGGCATAGAAGTGTCGGAGATACCGATAGACGAAATATTTCAGTCTTACCTCAAAGTACTCAGCGCTTTTTTTAAAGACCTGCCCCCCAATGTTGCCGAAGAAAACATTCAGGCAAGGATAAGGGGTAATCTCCTTATGGCCATGTCCAACAAGTTTGGATGGCTTGTACTGACAACCGGGAATAAATCCGAGATGTCGGTTGGTTACGCAACACTTTACGGTGACATGGCCGGCGGGTTTGCAATAATAAAAGATGTCCCGAAGACCATAGTCTATAAACTGTCGAAGTTGATAAATGAGAAGGCAGGAAAGGCCCTTATCCCCGAGAGGGTGTTGTGGAAGGAGCCGTCGGCGGAATTAAGGCCTGAGCAGAAGGATACGGATACCCTTCCTGCCTATGAGGTGCTCGACCCGATCCTTAAGGCCTACATTGAGGAGGACAGGAGTTTTGATGAGATTATAAACCTTGGCTGCGAGGTGGAGTGTACAAAAAGGGTTGTTGACATGATCGACCGGAGTGAATATAAACGGCGGCAGTCGCCCCCTGGTATAAAGATCACCCCAAGGGCCTTTGGCCGTGACAGACGGTTTCCCATCACGAATAAATACAGGAGCTACTGATGGTAGGTATTGAAGATCGCAAGGTTAAAATCCCGGATTTCAGGTTTCTGCTTTTTTATATCGTTCTGATTCTTCTCTTCCCCGGATGCATCCAGAGCAGCTCTGAACCGGAGCGCCCCTTTACCAAAACCGCCAATCCCGAGATTATCCAGCTTACGCCAAAAAAACCTGTAAGGATCGTCCTGAAAAGGACCTCCAGGGGTGATTATACATGGGAGCTGAGAGGGGATGATGCCGGGAATATAATCAATACAGACAAGAGATTGAGGAGATATTTGTCTGAAAATGATAGTAATGAAAAAGGACAGGCCAATCTGAGCCGTTTGCAGAAATAAAGAGCTAAAGGAGGGACAGTTTATGGGAAAAGAGGGTTTTTCCGTCAGGGAGATTGTTGAGCAGGCCGTAAGGACTGAAAAACTGGGGTATGATTTTTATTCGTCAATGGCTGAAAGGTTTAAAGACAGGGTAGAACTTAAAGACCTCTTTGAAACCCTTGCCAAAAAGGAGCGGATACATGAGGAGAGGTTTGAAAGACTGGAGGAGAGTCTTGGTGATGAGGAGCCAGAGGGGTGGGAGGATGTCTCCGAGTATATGAGGGCCTTTGTGGAGTCGGGTCTCTTTCTCGGGTCGGACAAGGTCCTTGCAAGGATGAAGGAAATACAGAGTGTTCAGGATGCGGTTGACTTTGCCCTTGCCTTTGAAAAGGAGACCCTGCTGTATTTTCTCGGTTTGAGAAAGACCGTTAAGGAAAAAGGGATTGTTGATGAGATAATGGACGAGGAACAGAGCCATATTGCGTGGCTGAACAGGTTTAAGAACAGATTTTTAAGATAAATAGTTGCGGCATTATTTAACCGGGGCCCAGGGTTTGGAAAAAAAACAGAAATCAAGACTGCATTGGCCGCAGATTTTCGCAGATAAACGCAGATAGTTAATAAAACTGATTTTAAAATCCCGATGTCTTTTCTCTGAGCTCTCTGTGAGCTTTGTGGCTGGAAGATTGATAAGAAATGAATGGTACACTCTATATAGTTGCAACACCTATAGGAAACCTTGAGGATATAACTTTAAGGGCTTTGCGGATATTAAAAGAGGTTGATGTTATAGCGGCAGAGGATACAAGGCATACAAGAAAACTCCTCAGTCGTTACGGCATATCAAAGAAGCTTGTCAGTTACTGGGGTGCCAAGGAAAAGGCAAAGGCAGGAGCAGTGATTTCAAGACTCAAGGAGGGGCAGGATGTTGCCCTTGTTACAGACTCAGGGACCCCGGGGATCTCCGATCCCGGGGAGGTGGTGATAAGTGCGGCAATAGATGAGGGGCTGAATATTGTTGCAGTGCCGGGTCCTTCCGCTTTAATTGCGGCCCTTTCAATATCAGGGATAACGGCACGGGAGTTTGTATATCCGGGGTTCCTGCCGCCAAAACATAATATGAGGTTAAAAAAGCTTGAGGAACTCAGGCTTGAACACAGGACCATGGTTTTTTACGAGGCCCCGCATAGATTATTGGACTCGTTGAACGATATTTACGAAGTATTCGGAGACAGGTACTGTGCCGTTTGTCATGAGTTGACGAAATTAAATGAAGAGGTGTTGAGGGGCAGGTTATCCGTGTTGATCGAGGAACTTCAACACAAGGTTATTGCGGGTGAGTATGTGCTGGTGCTTGAGGGTAAAGCGGTCGAGGGGATTACTGTGGAGGACGCTATTCCCGAGGTATGGGGCCTGATGAAGAAGGGGCTGAGACGAAAAGAAGCTGCAAGGACGATAGCGCAACAGTATGGTCTGAGTCAGAAGGCACTTTATGACGAAAGTTTGAGGCAGGAAGACAGAGATGAAGCTTAAACCCCTCGCCCTTGGTGTGGCACTTGGAATTGTGTGGGGTGGTGCGCTCTTTTTTACCACCTGGATCAGTTACCGCACCGGTTATGGAAGGCTTTTTCTTCAGGCCCTTGCAGAGTCGATCTACCCCGGTTATTCAATCACGCCGGCAGGCAGTTTTCTCGGCCTTATCTATGGGTTTCTGGATGGACTGACAAGTGGTTTCCTGATCGGGTGGATCTACAATAAAATTGCCCGTTAAGACTTTTTCTCCGGGGTGTTATCCATGTTGAAAATAGGTGTGCTTGCATCAGGAAGAGGTTCAAATTTCCAGGCGATAATCAATGCCGTCAAAACGGGTTATCTGACGGCAAGGGTTGAGGTCCTTATCACGGACAACCCCGCTGCTTATGCAATAAAACGGGCGGAGGACAACGGAATTGCCGGTCTTGTTATGAGGCCTGAGGAGTATTCTTCGCCGGATACATACTATGCGGCTGTTGCCGATGACCTGGTAAAAAGGGATGTGGGCCTTGTTGTCCTTGCGGGTTTTATGAGGGTTGTAAGGAAACCTCTTATTGATCTGTTTCCAATGAGGATAATGAATATACATCCAGCACTGCTTCCGTCCTTTCCGGGACTCCATGCACAGAGACAGGCGGTCAGCTACGGCGTTAAGCTTTCCGGTTGCACCGTCCATTTTGTTGATGAAGGTATGGATACAGGGCCCGTCATAATACAGGCGGCTGTGCCCGTCTGTCACGACGACACGGAGGAGAGCCTTTCTGAGAGAATATTGAAATATGAACACAGGATATTACCTTATGCAATAAGGTTGTTTGCTGAAGGGAGGCTTGAGGTGAAAGGACGGGTTGTAAAAATCCAGGGTCGGACTAAGAAGGATGAGGGTGTTGTTGTTAGCCCGGCCATTGACCGCTGAAAGATGGAAGATGGAAGATGATTGCAGAGCAGGCAGGTTTTCAGAGAGCCGTTCCCGGGTGGGCGACATTAGCCATCTTGCGAAACTGGGAACTTGACTCTATCAATTCCGAATAAGTTCCCTTAGCTGTAACCTCACCTTTCTCAAGCATGTAAATCACATCGCATTCCTGAACGGTCGTTAAGCGGTGTGCAATCATGATAATAGTTTTTTTCCGGGATATGTTCCGGATTGCCTCCATGATGGCATTTTCAGTAATCCCGTCCAGTGCGCTGGTTGCTTCATCAAAAATGAGTACCTTGGGGTCATGATACAGTGCACGGGCAATCCCGATCCGCTGGCGTTGTCCGCCGCTTAGTCTGACCCCGCGTTCACCAACCACGGTATTATAACCATCAGGCAAGTCATGCATAATAAAATCGTGCAGGTTTGCAATTCGTGCCGCCCGTTCCACGGCTTTGTTATCAATTTCGTTATCTCTAACCCCAAAAGCAATATTACCTATGACGGTATCATCAGTGAGGTAAATGGATTGCGGAACATAGCCAAGGTTTTTCTGCCAGCTGCGGACATTTGCCGGGGTGATTTCAATGCCGTCAACAATAAGGTTCCCTTTAGTGGGTGACAGCAGCCCCAGCATAATGTCTACAGTTGTGGTCTTTCCGGATCCCGTAACCCCTACTAATCCAACCGTTGTTTTAGACTTGATCTCAAGATTCAGGTTAGTAACAGCAGGTGTGGGTGTATTGGGGTAGGAATATACGATATCACGAAGTTCTATCCTGTCTTTGAATTTCAATGGAGCTATTGTTTCAGCATGCTCAAAGGCCGTGTCTGAGTCGCTATCCTGTGGGATAAGGTCGTTATGTAAGATATCCAGTGCAGGGAGGTTATACCGGATAGTTGTCATCCCGATGAATATTCGCTGTAATGCCGGCATAAGCCGGTATCCTGCAAAGGCATATAACGAAATCAGGGGCAATGCCGTTTCAGCATTCTGTTTCACTCCAATCAGGTACAGCACGATCAGCAGTATTCCCCCAAATGCAATTGTCTCAAGTGCATACCTGGGTAATTGAGAAAATATCTGGCTTGTTGCCTCATAACCTGCAAACTGACGTGATGTAGTAAAGTATCGCTGGAGAAAGACGGATTCCCTGCCAAAGAGCTTCAAATCCTTAACGCCTCCCAGGGCCTCACTCGCCACCTTAAAACACTGCGTTCTTGCTTCGGCAGAGGTCTTGCCGATCCTGGCCAACTTCATACGAACAAGCCCAAAAACAGCGGCATATGCTCCTCCCAGTACTATGGCTACCGTTACAGCAAGTAACGGGTCCACCACTATCAACAATCCAAGAATACTCAAGGCAACAACCATCTTGGTTAATACCTGCATGCCGGGCATCAGTACCCCGCCAATTACACGATGGACTTCCATTAGAATATTTTTACTTAAGTCCGCTGTATTGCGATTAAGAAAAAAGACATATGGTTGGCTGAGATACTTATTGAGAAGCCGTACAGAGAGCGTATGTCCCTGCAAAAAAGTGAAACGTAATAACAGCCATGTGATGAAGGATGAAAATCCGTTGCCGAAGGCCAGCACTGCCAGTACAACCACCCCGGTGAAGAAGAGAAACTGGTTTGAACTGGAAAAACCCAGGGCATTGTAAATTTGACTCAGGTATTTATTTGTATGGATGATCTCCGGGTTTGAAACAATCCCCATAAAAGGAGCGATGGAAACGATACCTGTAATTTCAGTCAGCCCCATAATCAAAATGCCGCAAAATAGCCAACAGATATGACGCTTCTCACGCTTTGAAAACAATGCAAATATTTTACTGAAGTTTTTTATCATAATGGGATAAGAAATTTGCCTCCCGGTTTGTAGAAGGGAGAGAAAG
>CAZXDE010000045.1:1193-12538 GCA_964639515.1 uncultured Thermodesulfovibrio sp. | reverse complement strand
TTCCTCTTTGGCAAGGCAGCTACCCCCACCCTGACCCTCTCAATAAAATCCTTTACGGCTTTAACTTAATGACCTCTTCTCTTATCCTGTCGGCAAATGCCTGATAAGGGTCAGGGGCCTCTTTGTCCTTTGCCGGTACTACCGGGGGGCCGATGTGTATCTCGACATGCGCGGGCTTTGGATACTTGCTGCCCCTTGGCATGGATTTGTAGGTTCCCTTAATATAGGCCGGGACAACAGGAACTTTAAGCTCAACGGCGAGGGTAGCCATGCCTTTTTTGAATTCCATGACTTCTCCGTTAAAGCTCCTTCCGCCCTCAGGGAATATACAGAGTGCCTTCTTCTGTTTTAAGATATAGGCACTCACCCTCAGTGCACTCAGCAGTGAGGTGTCCGGGTCGATCGGTATTACATGGGCAAGATGGGCACCCCATCTCATAAAAGGTCCTTCAAAATACTTACTCGCCCCTTGGAAATAAAGGGATTTAAAAAGCCTGAAGGGCAGGTTGGCAGCAAGGAGCAAGCTGTCAAGGTAGCTTGCATGGTTCGGTGCTATTATAAAGGGTGGCTGAGGTATGTTTTCCATCCCTGTGATCTTTACCCTGAAGTAAATCCTGCTCAGGAGCCTTAAAAATCCGAGCACTATAAAGAGCAAACCCTTTTCATATAAGCCCTGAGAAAGGAGACCCTCGGCAATCTTCTTCTCCCCCTCCGCTGCATCAAGGAGCCTGACGTCCTCTCCCCTCTTCCGGCCTCCTTCCCTGACAGTCCTTCTGACCTTCTCCATCAACTCCTCAACGGTCTGAACATCAAGGGTAAAATCATCGTAAAGCTTTATGCCGAGATTTCTCTCCAGTGCAACGACGAGCTCGATCCTCTTGAGGCTGTCAAGCCCTATGTCCAGCTCCAGACTGTCTGTTTTTCCCACAGCAATATCCTTACCTGCAACCTCCCTCAAAGATGATACAACCTTTGAGGAAATCTCATCCCTGAGGAGGGATTCATCTACTTCCGCCCTCTCTTCTCTTTTCTCTTCTTCAAGGAGTTTCTTCACCATAAACCTCCTCAGTTTGCCAAGAGGTGTTCGCGGCAGAGGAGCAGAATGAAGGACAAATCCTTTCAGCCTCATATGAGGGGGAAGCTTCATTGAGAGGGCGTTTATCTCCCATTTGAGATATTCATAGATGTTGCCGACTTTCATCTTCTTTGCCAGTTCCATATCAGGCACTACAACCGCACTCAGTCCGTCACCGGTGCCGACTACACATAGCTCCTTGATCAACTCTATCCCCTGGTAATGCCTCTCCACATCCTCGGGATAGATATTTTTGCCTGAGCTCAGCACAATAACCTCTTTTGTCCTGCCGGTAATATAGAGATAGCCCTCGCTGTCCAGATACCCAAGGTCTCCGGTATGCAGCCAGCCGTCCCTGAACACCTTTTCCGTCTCCTCAGGGTTTTTATAGTATCCCTTCATAACCATCGGCCCCTTTATCAGGACCTCTCCGTCACTGCTTATTTTTATATCCACATTGCTGAGGGGTCTGCCGGCGGAGCCGGGTTTTCTCCTGTTCGGGGGGTTGAACGTCACAACAGGTGAGGTCTCGGTGAGGCCGTAACCCTCAAGTACTGTAAACCCGATTGCCTCCAGGTCCAGCATAACCCGGGGGTCGAGTTTTGCGCCCCCGGATGCAAAGAATCTGAACTGCCTGCCGAACTTTTCATGAACTGAAGAGAATATATATTTGCCGGGGTTCAGGTTAAACCTGTTCCGCAGAAGCCTGAAGAACTTCAAAAGATGAGGGAAAACCCTGTTAAGCAGGGGGACCTCATTGAATCCCTGGAAAATCCTGTTCCTGAAGAGTTCAAGCAGTTGAGGGACACCTACAAGTATAGTGCCCCTCCTTTCTCTCACGGTATTGAGAAGTTCAGGACCCCTTAGCCCCGGCGGATAGGTTACTGTAGCCCCTTCAAAGAGGGGTACCAGAAAGGTGGTCATAAATGGATAGGTGTGATGAAGGGGGAGGACCGAGATAATGTTGTCGTCGTGACTGATTATGCCTGCTTCGATCAGTGCATCGGCATCCGGGCAGAAGTTTCCGTGAGTCAGGACCACACCCTTTGGACTGCCGGTGGTTCCGGACGTATATATGACGGAGGCAATATCGTCAGGAGTCAGTGGCGGGGTATTGGGGGCCGGGATTCCGGAGTCCGTTTTTTGGGGTAAGAAATCTGTAATCCCGTCAATATCGAATGTCTCAACAACAAGCCCTTCTGATGCCTCCATAACCTTTGTTCCGGTATAATCATCATAAAAGACAAGGGCCACCTCAGCATCAACCATAAGGTTCCTCATCTCCGAAGCAGTGAGCTCGGGGTCAACAGGAACTCCCACGGCACCGGCAGCGGAAAGGGCAAGGTAGGAGATGCACCAGCAGGGAGAATTCCTTGCAGACAGAAAGACCCGGTCGCCTTTTTTAATCCCTTTTTCTTTCAGTATCCCCAGCAGAGAGACTGCGTTATGGGCGACATCCCGGTAGGTGAGCTGCTTCCACCCCTCTTTGAAGTAGTGAAAGGCAACTTTTTCTGAAAATCTATCGGCAGATATGAAAAATCTATCAGGGATACTGCTCATCAAAGTGATTCAGGATGCAGAGCCGGGCTTGAATTTTACATAGTTTTCCCAGCGAAGAAGCAGCTCCCCGGTGGCAAGCAGGTCTCTGGCGCAATACCGGGCTATATCGGTATAGCGTTCTTCCTGAAAAAATCTCTTTACATCCTGCCCTGCAATACCCTCGTCTTTCGGGCTCTTGATCCCAAGGGCCCTGCACCACATGTCAAGGCTGAACCTCCGCCTTGTAGCGCCGTAGAATGTCAACTGGTCAAGCAGGTCTATATGCGGGCCGTTGTATCTGTTCGGCATCAACTCCCGTGTTGGTCTGATTTTATGCATTGCAGAGCGTATCAGGATAAAAGGGCAGTCAAAGGTCCTGCCGTTAAAGGTTACAAACTGCTTATAGCTCTTTATAACATCCCAGAATTTCTCCAGTATCTCTCTTTCAGTACCCGTCTCATACTGAATGCCATCCTCCTCAAAGGGGGCAATGTCTTTGCCGGGTGCCTGAAAGTAGAGGACTCCCTTCAGGGTATCCGGGTTCATAAGACCTATTGTGACTATCTCACCGGTAAGCGGATAAAGTCCGAGACTCTCCTTTACTGCCTCCGCATCCTCTTCCGTCTCAGCATATTTCAGGAGATATTCCTGCTGGGGCAGGTCAAGGGCATCAAAATCAGCACCTATGGTCTCTATATCAAAGATTATGCGCGACATTTCACTTGTTGTCTATGGAACTTTCCTTAAATACCCTCCAGCCCTTCAGTAAATCTATTGCCCGCTGGAGCTGAACATCATTTTTCTCATCCACTTGCAGGGGAGCCACCTCTGTCTCCTTTTCTTTATTCTTCGTCTCCTTATCCTCGGGTTTCTGTTCATTTTTGAGGTGATGCTCCAGGTCCTTCTCCCTGATTACCGGATATGCCTCGCCGTCCGGGGGCTTGACCTCGACCACAATATCAGGCTCAATACCTTCGTTCTGTATGGATATACCTTTAGGGGTATAGTACTTTGCAGTAGTAAGCCTGAGTCCGGAGCCGCCACTGAGCGGAATAACGCTCTGGACGGAACCCTTGCCGAAGGTCTTTACGCCAAGCAACACAGCCCTATTCCAGTCTTTCAGCGCTCCTGCCACTATCTCCGAGGCCGAGGCACTTCCGTGATTCACCATCACTATCATCGGCAAGTCATAATGTGGATGGTTTCCCGTGGTCATATACTCCGTCTTTTTTACTGAACGTCCTTTTATATACACAACAAGCTTTTTCGGTGGAAGGAACTGTTCGGTAACATCCACGGCACTCTTTAACAGACCGCCGGGATTGTTCCTGAGGTCAAGCACCAGGGAGTCTATCTTTTTGTCACTCAGGTTCTTGAGGGCATTTGCAAGATCAGATGCCGTCCTTTCCTGAAACTGATTGATCTTTATGTACCCTATGCCGTCATCCACCACCCTGTATTTAACACTCTTTATCTTGATTACAGCCCTTGTTATGGTAAAATCCTTTGGCTCCTTCCACCCTTCCCTGACTATGGTTATGGTCACCGTGGTCCCGCTGGGACCCCTCATCTTTTTAACGGCTTCAAAAAGGGTCATGTCTCTGGTTGACTCACCCTCCACCTTGATTATCTTGTCACCCGCCTTGATACCGGCCTTCCATGCCGGGGTATCCTCAATAGGGGCTATAACCGTAAGCATCCCCTTTTTAACACCTATCTGTATACCAAGGCCTCCAAACTCTCCCCGGGTGTCTATCTGCATCTCTTTATACTCCTCAGGGGGCATAAAGCCCGAGTGGGGATCAAGGGTTCCTACCATCCCCTTGAGTGCGCCATAAATGAGATCCTGTGTATTCACCTTTTCAACATAGGAGTTCTTTATAATAGTGAGGGCCTCTGTAAACAGTCTGAGATCCTGATACTCCTGAGAATCTGCAACCGCACTCTTCATGGGCATTTCGCTGATCAGAAAACCACCTAGCACAAGAGAGACAATTACAATCCATCCAAATATAGCCAATCTTCTACGTTTTTTCATATATCTATTCCTCCGGTTAACCTTATTTTCCTTTTTTTTAACTTATCCCTTTCGTTTTAACCACTGAAGCGGGTTCAGGGGTTTGCCTTTGTATCTGATCTCAAAATAAAGGCCGGGTGCATTCAGCATACCTGATTCCCCGACCCTGCCGATTAAGGCACCTCTTTTTATTATATCTCCTTTGCTTAAAAAAATCTCGCTCAGGTTTGCATACACTGTGTGATACCCCTCGCCATGATTTATTATCACGACCTTGCCGTAACCCTTGAACCAGTCGGCGAATACTACTTTTCCTGAATATACGGCCTTAACGGCCCCTCCCTCTTTTGCCTTGATATGTATGCCGTTTCTGAAGACCGGGGTCTTGAATTTCGGGTCCCGGTAACTGCCGTAGGGAAGGGCAAGCACGCCCTTGACAGGCCAGGGGAGGTTCCTCTTTGCGCGGGAAAAGCCTTTCTGGAGATACTTTATTTTTTCTGATTCCTCAATCAACTTGCGCAACTTCCTTGATGACTCCTTAAGTTCCGAGAGCATTCGCCTGTAAAGATTCCTCTTTTTCCGGACAGAGGCCAGAAGCCGCTTTTTCTGTTTCTGCTTGTTTCTCAGAACGGTTTTCTTTCTCTCGAGTTGTCTCTTCTGGCCTTTGAGCTTCTTCATAAGCGAAGACAGGTGGTCCTGCCTTTGTTTCAGGCCCTTAATGTTTTCCGAATAGTCTTTGAGCAGGGCATATTCATACTCTGCCAGACGTTTCAGATAGTGCCACTTTCTTACTGCCTGAGGGATATCTTTGGCTGTCATTAATAACATAAGGGGGTCGGTCTTCAATTCAGATGATCCCGGTGTAGTCCCGAAAGAGGAGAGTCCGTACTTCTGCATTCCTACAACCTTCCTCCTGAGCCAGGTTTTCTGCCTGTCAAGTTTTTTGGAGAGCTTTTTTACCTCGTTTCTTACTATCAGGATACTTCTTTCGTTTCGGCGCATTTTCCTTCTCTGAGCCCTGAGGTCCCTCTTTATACGGTCAAGTGCCCTGTTGGTTGATTCAACCTCATCGAGTATGGAAACTTCCTTCTTTTTTACCTTCTCAAGCGCCTTTTTCTTCTTCTTTATCTCCTTCTGTATCTTCTCGTAGCGGGTTTTAGGGTTTCTTGCCGCCTGGACATTTGTCAGGCAAAAACCCAGGAAGATAATGCAGATAAGGAATATAGCGGTTTTTTTTAAGCATAGCATAGCGGTCTCAATGTCATGGGGCTCAGAACTTCAGCCTTCCCAAAGCAATTGTTGATCCAATAATACCCAGAATCGCTCCCCCTGCCGGAAGTGCTGCAACGAGTCCGAGAGGCAGGTGCATTACGCCGAGTATGGGGAAATCAGAGATAACCATCCCATTGATAAACCTGTAAAGGACATAGGTGCCCGCCCCTCCGAGAAGGCCGCCGAGAAATCCGAGGGTTCCTCCTTCGATCAGAAAAGGCAAACGTATAAAACCCTTTGTGGCCCCAAGCAGTTTAAATATCTCTATCTCCTCCTTGCGCCTGTAAAAGAGTATCTTCACAGTACTGTAACAGACAAAGATAATTGCCAGGGAAAAGAGCAGGATTACCCCTGCACTTACAGTCTTGACGGCATTGCGGATTGTATAGATTGTTCCAAGAAGATCCTCACCATACACAACGTCATCAACATTCCTGAGACGTTTAAGTTTATCAATCATGCCCTCCACCCTCTTTCTGTCAAAGCCGTTCTTCTTGAGCCTGATCTCTATGGAAGGCAGCAGGGGGTTTTCATCCAGCCCCTCAAGTATATAGGCTGCATCCTTTAACGATGCCCTGAGTTCAACAAGGGCGTCTCTTTTTGATATATACTTGATCTTCTCGACTATAGGGTCTTCCCTTAGCCTTGCCTTGAGCTGATTGATTTCACGACTCCCTGTCCCTGCAGAGAGGAAGACCGTAACGGAAAACCGTTCAGGGAGTCTGTTTGTAATGCCTTCGATGTTATAGAGGGAGAAAAATATCAGTCCCAGGACAAAAAGACCCACCCCTATAGTCACAACCGTCAACATATGAATCCACTTCTCAAACCAGAGACTCTTTAATGCAAGCTTTATCGAATAAATCATTTACCCTTCCTCATCCGCCACAAGGTTGCCGCTGTCAAACCAGAGGACCCTCAGTCCTGTATTCCTGAACAATTCCCTGTTATGGGTTGCAATCAGGATGGTTGTTCCCCTTGCATTGATCTCTTTAAATATCTTCATGATACCGGCTGCATTGTCAACATCAAGGTTTCCTGTAGGCTCATCGGCAAGCAGCACAGTCGGCTCTCCGACAATAGCCCTGGCTATGGTGATCCTCTGCTGTTCGCCTCCGGAGAGGGCAACGGGGAAATTATCGCTCTTGTGCCTCAACCCCACCAGTTTCAACGCATCCTGCACCCGTCCCTTTATCTCCGTCTCTCCAAAGCCCCTGATCCTCAGCGCAAGGGCGATATTATCATAGACTGAGCGGTTTCCAAGGAGCTTGAAGTCCTGGAACACCACCCCGATATTTCTCCTGAGATAGGGAATAGCGGATTCTCTCAGGGTATCTGTATCCCAGCCGGCAATACTTATGGTACCCTCATCAGGCTTCTCTGCAAGGTAGATCAGTTTCAGCAAGGTGGATTTACCGGCACCGCTTGGCCCTGTTATATAGACAAACTCGCCCTTCCCGATACCGAAAGTGACTTTTCTGAGCGCAGTCATATTGTCATAAATTCTGGTAACATCCTTAAAGCCGATCATTCAATCTCCACTCCTTTAAGCCGGGGACACATATCTGAAATAGTTCCGAAACCAACCACAGAGGCGGTAAAACACGGAAACTCTCCTGGAGCATTTTTGTCCTGTGATATTATAAAGTATTAACGTTTCTTTTGCAATTGTCCGGATTGTTATGATTTAAGTCTGCTCTGTATTTTCAAGAGATAAGACATTGCCCTGAACGGTCTGTTATCTGCTCAAAAGGCATGGGATAGTTTTCCGTCTTTCAGCAGGGTCTCTTCTGATGAGTCCCTGAATTTAAGCACTACTGTTGGCCGGAAGAAGACAAAGTCCTGATGAAACGGTGTTTTTACCTTGCCGCCAAAGGAGCTGTTATCTCCGAGTGCAATATGTATGGTACCAAGTATCTTCTCTGATTCAAGGATATTGTCCGGCCTCACAGCCCTGTCATTGGTTCCTATCCCGATCTCGGCAATGTTTGCATTCTCCCTCCTCTCCTCAATCCGCTCCCTCAGTGTAAATACAAAATCATCTCTTCCCTCAACCTCTTCAACACACCCGCCTCTTACCCTGAGAGTGACCGGAGAGGAAAGCCTCCTCGTTGGTGCCCACTCAAGGACGAGTATCCCCTCTGCCGTGCCCTCAAGGGGGGCAAAGTAGACCTCACCGGCAGGCAGGTTCCCAAAAGAGCCTGGCCTTCTCAGGTCCCCTGCGTCAACAAGGGCACGTCGTCCTTTTTTGGAGAGCCTGATCTCTGTTCCGTTGGGGGTGCTGATAACTACCTCTACAGCCTTGTCGACCAACCGTGCAATAGCCTTTGTCCTCTTGCGGAGGACCTTCCAGTCCACATCCATTGCCCCTTCAAACATCCGGACATCAAAGAGCGGCATACTGGCATATCTTGCACTGCATACACGGGTAAGGAGGTCCCTGAACCGTGTATGGCTTGTGGAGTAGTTTGACAGGGCAATCACTACATCCACTGCCTGAGCACTGTATCTCCTGATTATCTCTTCGGCCTCCTCTATCTTCCCGGGTGAGGCCTTTTTTTGAATTATGGACCTGAGGAGCTTTTTCTCCTTCAGGGACTCCACGGCCTCCTCACCAAACGCCGCCTTCCAGAGGCCCTCAGGCGGCTCAACTCCGTGTCCGCCCCTTGAGGGGTAGCAGTAGAAGATGACCTCACGGGCAAACCCCCGTCCTGTCTCCACCAACAGCATTGCAATATCCTTTAACCTCAACCACCTCTGCAGGTCCTCATCCGACACCACGTCTTTCCTGGTGGGCCTGTCGGTAAAGACAAGCACCCGCTCGGTCTTTTTTACCCCAAGGTTGGTACGGAAAATCTCTCTTACAGCCCCTGTCAACATAAAACACCTCCTTGATTTATTTATCCCGGAGCCGGCAAAAAAGCCTCGAACAAGAAAAGGAAGTGATATGATAGAGTCTGAACGGTTTTAATTTCGCAGTAAATTCATCCCGCACTTGTTGCGGGAATGTCCATCGAGAATGAGTGAAGAATCTATCATATTGCTTCCAACAACCTTTTATCACCGGTCCCGGGTTTATTATTATAGTTCCGCTCTTCTTGCCTCCTTAACCCCTGAAATCAATACACACCCCAGGAGTGCAAACAACCCGCCTGTGATAAAGGCGTACTCATAACCCCACTTCTGCCAGATAAGACCGAATATGAGACTTGCAGGCAGCGAGGCAATGCCAATGGCGCCGTTGTAGTAACCAAAAGCCCGCCCCATCAGCCTCTGAGGTACAAGGGAGGCAACCCATGCCCTCTCAACAGGCTCTGTCAGACCAAAATAAACGCCATACAGCAGGAATATCGTGACAAGCATCCCCCTTGTTTCAAAGAAGGCAAACAGCAGATAAATGACGGCATAGTAGACCCATCCGGTTATGACCATCGGTTTCCGTCCAACCCTGTCTGATAACTTTCCTCCGAGAAGTGTTGAAGACATCTTTACGATATGAAACCCCGACCATAACAAGGCAACTCCTGTCCCATCAACACCTGCATGATTAAGCCTCAGCAAAAGAAAGGCATCAGTTGAATTTCCCAGGGTAAAGATAACAACGGCAAACATAAACAATCTGAAATCCTTAAGACTGCCGTGCTCTGTACCGTGCTCCGGAATCCGGGGGGGTGATTCCTCCACCTTTTCTCCGCTCTCTGAATCCACAGCACCTGGAGTGGCCCTTACAGGTCTTCTCTCCTTTACAAATATCATGACGATCAGGACAACTACTGCAGCAGGCAGGGCGGACAGGAGGAAGACAGTTCTTAAGGAGACGTCAAACCCTTTGAGCAGGAGGACTGCAACAAGGGGCCCTGCAATCGCACCGGCGTGGTCCATGGCCCGGTGAAACCCGTACGCCCAGCCTCTGAACCTCAAATCAGTGACATCTGCAATCAATGCATCCCTCGGAGATGTCCTGACCCCTTTCCCAATCCTGTCGATAAACCTGATGACAAGCACCAGCGGCCATAGCCTGACAAGCCCGATTACAGGTCTTGCCATGGATGACAATGTGTAGCCCCATACCACGTAGGGCCTCCTCCTGCCGGACCTGTCGGTGAGATAGCCGGAGATAATCTTGAAAACCGAGGCGGTCATCTCTGCAATCCCCTCAATCAGTCCGATGGCAAAGGCCCCTGCACCAAGAACTGTAGTGAGGAACAGGGGCAGGAGCGGATAGATCATCTCACTCGACAGGTCAGTCAGAAAACTGACGGCCCCAAGCGCTATAACCGTGGGTGATATATTCCTGAGTATGGATTTTTTCACAGGTTCCCGGAGATGTATGTCCCTGGATTACCGTTAGAAAATCCGTTAACTTCCGGAAATGCCTCTATCTCTGTTTTGGGTGGCGTCAGCGGCATTGTTAAGAATTTCCTTTTTATGTTAAGCTTTTTTACCGGCAGTTACATTATAACCTGACAGCCCGGTTATTAGACCAATCGACGGAGGTTTTACATGGTAAAAAATGACAAATGGATAAAGAATATGGCAGGACAGGGGATGATAGAGCCCTTGGGCAAGAGCCGGGCGGGTGAAGGGGTTGTCTCTTTCGGCATAAGCTCCTATGGATACGATATGCGCATATCCGACGAGTTCAAGATATTCACAAACATAAACACCACGGTTATCGATCCCAAGTCCTTTGACCCGGAGACCTTTATTGACTACAAGGGGGCGGAGTGCATTATCCCTCCGAACTCCTTTGTACTGTGCAGGTCCGTGGAATACTTCAGAATTCCACGGGATGTCCTTGTCATCTGCCTCGGAAAATCCACCTATGCGCGATGCGGCATAGTGGTAAATGTAACCCCTCTTGAGCCGGAATGGGAAGGGCATGTCACCATAGAGATATCCAATACAACACCGCTTCCGGCAAAGATATATGCAAACGAGGGGATAGCACAACTGATATTCCTCGGCGCTGCAGAGCCCTGTGAGATATCCTATAAAGACAAGACAGGTAAATATCAGGCCCAGAAGGGGATTACGCTACCCAGGATATAGCAGCCACCATGCCCTGAGGAGGAGATTTGCCGGCTAGGGCTGTGCTCTCACAGAAGGACCCTCGGAAGGCCTTTGAACTCATACTCCTGGAGATTCTTTCTTCCTGACGGGGCTTTGGTTTCGATAACCGGGGACTAATGAGCCAGGGGTTAATGAGTAATGACTATTAAAATACAACCGGCAAAGAAGACGTATCCGTCATCCTCAGGGCAGGAGTCACACTCCCCCCTCCATGTTGAACTTCCCTATAAGCCGCCTGCCTCTGTCTATGAACGGTTCAGGACAGCCGGGACAGTGCTGCTTGAGAGCATTAAAGGGTCTGAAAAGACCGGGAGATACTCCTTTATTGCCATTGACCCTTACCTTGAGTTCAAGGTAAAGGACTCGGTT
>CAZXDE010000045.1:0-1093 GCA_964639515.1 uncultured Thermodesulfovibrio sp. | reverse complement strand
AGGCCGCTTGGAAGAGTGAGAGAGCTTCTTCTCTCGTACCCTCAGAAAAAGGATCCCCTTTTGCCGCCCTTTCAGGGCGGGGCGATCGGCCTGCTCAGCTATGACTTTGTACACTACCTTGAGAGGTTGCCAAAGACGGCAGTAGATGAACTGCAGATACCAGATGCCCATTTTTTCCTCGTTGACAGGCTGTTTGCATTCGACCATATAGAGAGAAAGGCTTATGCCATTGTCTGTCCCGGTGCAAGGCGGGCGGGGCTTGGAGTGCTGGAGAAATGGAGGAAAGGAGAAGTGGAGAAATGGCATTCCGATCTCCCCTACCCAGG
This sequence comes from uncultured Thermodesulfovibrio sp., assembly GCA_964639515.1. Classification (GTDB taxonomy): domain Bacteria; phylum Nitrospirota; class Thermodesulfovibrionia; order Thermodesulfovibrionales; family JdFR-85; genus BMS3Bbin07. The sequence goes on along the minus strand of CAZXDE010000045.1, from coordinate 767 downwards.
AATGTACGATGAGGCCGGTGACTCTCTCTGCCGCATGACTGACGAATATAACCGTGTCAGGGACGATTCCACGGATACAGTAGTACCTGAAAAACATGGACGGGCGGATATTGTATATGAGATGACAAAGAAAGATTACATGGATATGGTGGTCAGGGCAAAGGAGTACATCCATGCAGGTGATATTTTTCAGGCAAACCTTTCCCAGAGACTCTCTGCCGACATAAAGGCATCACCCTGGACACTTTATTCGATTTTGAGACGGATAAACCCCTCGCCTTTCTCTGCATTCGTGGATTTCGGAGAGTACCAAATCGTCAGCTCGTCCCCCGAGAGGTTAGTCAGGCTCAAAAACGGTATTGCCGAGACAAGACCAATTGCCGGCACAAGACCAAGGGGCACCACTACAGCAGAGGACGAGAGACTGAGGGCCGACCTCCTGCTTAATGAAAAAGAACGGGCGGAACATATAATGCTCATTGACCTCGAAAGAAACGACCTCGGCAGGGTCTGCAGCTACGGCACTGTCAGGGTTGATGAATTGATGACAACAGAGGATTATTCGCACGTAATCCATATCGTATCCAATGTAAGGGGTATCCTCTCAGCAGGACGGGATGCCTTCAGCCTCTTGAGGGCCACCTTCCCCGGGGGCACAATCACAGGGGTGCCGAAGGTGAGGTGCATGGAGATTATAGATGAACTCGAACCCGTTGTCAGGGGACCCTATACCGGTTCCATCGGCTACATTGGTTTCAGCGGTGATA
>CAZXDE010000044.1:3599-12539 GCA_964639515.1 uncultured Thermodesulfovibrio sp. | reverse complement strand
ACAGCCCCGGCAGCGTATATGCCCGTCCTCCTCGTCTCATATGGGAAACAGATAAAGTGGGAATCCGGGAAGCCGTACTTGAGATGCGGCATCTCGGGACCCTGCCTGTAGGAAAGATTCAGCGAAATAGGAACAGGCTCAAGCTCTTCAATTACACCGTCCGTGGTCTCCTTTCTCGCAATAGTTCCTATATATTCAGTAGTCAGGTTGTTGACCTCGTAATCCTCGGGGATCATGTTTGTCAGCATACCCGTGGCAAGAACAACAATATCGGCCTTTATCCTGACTGTCTTGCCAAGCAGGAGATTATTGACCTCAACAAGCAGACTGCCGTCCGCTTCCTCTTCGATACCGAGTATTTCTCCCTTTGCAAGGAATATCCCTTCATCATCCTGGGCTGCCTTGTAGAAGTTTTCATATAATCCGGGCGTCCTCATATCCTTGTAGATAATGTAGGCACCGGCATCCGGATTGGACTCCCGCACATACATGGCCTGCTTTAGAGAGACATTACAGCAGACACTTGAACAATAAGGCACATGGGCCTCATCCCTCTGTCCGGCACACTGTATAAAAACAACACTCTGAGCCGGCTTGCCGTCCGATGGTCTTGCTATCTTGCCATTTGAGTTTGAGGCTATCTCTTCCATCTCAACGTTGGTAACTACATTCCTGAATTTTCCATAACCAAGACTATCAAGCTTTGAGGCATCATAAGGCTTCCAACCTATTGCATAAACAATTGCACCAATAGTGAAAGTCTCTTCAGAGCCGCCCTTCTCCACCGTAACATCATACATACCCGGCTCTCCGGCTATCTTTTTAATAGTTGTAGCTGTATATATCTTGATATTTTCGTTGCCTTCGGCCTCTGCTATCTTTGAATCAATACCGGGTTTTTCGAGTTCCGTAAAAGGTGCTTTTGTCGGAAAGACCCTGTACATTTTCTTCGACCAGCCGCCAAGTTCCGCCTTTTTTTCAACAAGCACTACCGCACTGCCTGCCTTTGCAGCCTCAATGGCAGCGGTCAAACCGGTCACACCGCCACCCACAACGAGAATGGTCCTGTTAATGTCGGTAATCTTCGGCTCGGGCGGCTCGGACTTAGCGGCCCTTGTTACCCCGAGACTGAGATAATCCTCGGCCATTGCCTGGGTCTCCTCCGTATTCGGAGGATGAGACCATATAACGTGTTCTCTCAGGTTAACCCTCTCCGTAACATATTTTAAAGAATCATAGTTAAATACATCATAATTGACCCTCTGGGAACAGGCCGCAACGACAATCTTGTTAACCCCTTCATTGTTGATGTCATCCCTGATTATCTGGGCACCTTCCTGACTGCAGAGAAAAGGATGCGTCCGGCATATCGGGGCCTTTGCAATCTTCTGAAGTTGCTCTATATTCAGCGATTCACCAATACCACAATCCGTACATATATATACTCCCAGCTTGCCTTCACTCATAAATCTCTACCTCCTCACCAGACTTTGTATACTCTTTAAAGCAGCCCCGGTGGCACCCTGCACCGAAGTAGTGACATCATTAGGCCTACCGGCAACACCCGCAGCATAAATACCCGCCGTCTGGCCTTCCGATATCACAAAACCGCTCTCTTCCGTCTTTATAGTTGATACAAGGCCATTATTTTTCAACGCTGATTCCATCCCGGCAGCCAGCACCACCATGTCCACTTTCTGATGCACCTTGCCTCCGCCTACAATATCCTCAGCAGTAACAATCGCCCCTCCGTCACTGTCTTCCTCAATCTTGGCAACCTTACCCTTTATCATCTCTATATTCTCATCCGACTGTATTTTTCTCAGAAAATCCTCATATTTACCTGGAGTCCTGAGGTCTATATAAAAAATATACACCTTTGATTCAGGATTCTTATCCCTGATATATGTCGACTGTTTCATGGATGCCATGCAACATACTGCAGAACAGTAGGAAAGGTGATTCTCATCCCTTGATCCGGCACACTGTACAAAGGCAATACTCTGCACATCCTTACCATCGGAAGGCCTCTTTATCTTGCCTTTTGTCGGCCCGTTCGGTGCAGACAACCTCTCCATCATCATATTCGTAATGACATTCTTTATCTTTCCAAAGCCGAGATTCTCCATCTTTGTTGCATCATAGGGATTCCAGCCGGTGGCTGTGACTATACTGCCTACATTGAGCTCTATTGTCGAGGGTTTCATATCAAGGTCTATCGCCCCGTACTTGCAGACCTTAACGCACTCCGAACATGCCGACCCCTTACAGGCCTGTTCGTCAATCACATATCTCATCGGGAAGGCCATATCATGGGGACGGTATACAGCCTTTGTATTATCCATACCGAAGTTATAATCATTCGGCCTCTCTGCAGGGCAGACCTCAACACACTTGCCGCAGGCAGTACATTTCTCGTTGACATACCTCGCATTGACCTTTATATTGACAGTAAAATCTCCTTCACCGCCGTTTATACTCTCAACCTCGGAAAGGGTATAGAACTTCACTTTCGGATTCTGCTTGATACGCCTGAAATTCATCTCCAGACCGCAATAGGGCGGACACAGCTTTGGAAAGTACTTAAACAACTGGGCAACCCTTCCGCCAAGGTAAGGATTTCTTTCAACGATCGTTGCGTCATATCCGGCCTCAGCGGCTTCAATAGCAGTAGTTATACCGCTTATCCCGCCACCGATAACAAGTATACTCTTCTGTTCTCCCATATTTATCCTCCGTTTACTTTGAAAATTCAAGGCTTCAGACCGTCAAAAAAACAATCTGAAACCTTGAACTCACAAAACCTGAATTATCTGAATGGGCAGGGGTATTTGCCCTGCCCATTCAGATATGAATTAGTCTACCAGCTGGACATATGGGACCTTTTTGAGTTCCCACGCGCCTGTATCAACATCGTATCTGGAATTCACAAAACACTTCCAGTTGTCATCGTCAATAAGGTCGTGATCACCCCTGTAGTAATAACCGGGGTACCTGGACTCTTCTCTGAAGAGGATATGCCGTGCATGGGCCTCAACGGAGAGGATCCTGTGATAATTCTCCCAGCACCTCATCAGCTCGTGGAGGTCGGCAGCGGCCATCAGGGCAGCGTCCTCCTTGAGTACTGCGAGCTTCTTGAGACCTTCTTCAAGCATGGTCTTGGAAGTCATGTACCAGGTCGAGCAACCGCCGAAGTACTCGTCGGCAATCTTCTGGAGCCTTGCCTGAAGCATCTTTGGTTTGATGTAGTTGGGGTTCATTGCAGGATCGGTTGTGGCATTCTTGTACTTCTCGAATACCTCGTATGGGAGATAGAGATCTGCAGCAATGTCGCCAACGTTCTGTTTCAGAGTTGGAACGTAATCCTTGTTGTCAAGGATGAATGCAGTTGCATTCTTTGCCGCAATCCTTCCCTCTGCATGGGAACCTGAGGAGAACTTGTGACCTGATGCGCCACAGATGTCACCCATCATGAAAAGACCGTTAACGGTTGACATCCTGTTGTATCCCCAGTTCCACTCGGCAGGTGCGCCCAAATCATCAGGGCCGCTTACCCAGAAGCCTGCGCAACCGGCATGAGAGCCGAGGAGATATGGCTCTGTAGGCATAATCTCGGAAGGAGTCTTGTCCGGCTCGACATTCTCACAAGCCCAGAGTCCGGCCTGACCGATACACATGTCGAGGAAGTCCTCCCATGCCTCAGCCTCAAGATGCTTGATCTTCTTCTTGGCCTCTTTTTCACCAAGTTTCTCAACAAAATCCTTGTTGATAACCTGCATTGCTTCATGGGTCCTCATGATGATCGGACCTTTGCCCAGCTTCATATCTCTCATCATCAGATGGTTCCTGATGGCGGTACCCATCTTGTCGACATAGATACCGTACTTGGCCCTTGCCTCTGTAAGGGCCTCTTCATTTGCACAGTAGTCTTCACCAAGGCTGTTGGTTGCCTTTGCCTTGAAGAAGAGGAACCATGCGCCGACAGGACCATAGCCGTCCTTGAATCGTGCAGGGACAAACCTGTTCTCCATCATTGTCAGCTCGGCTCCAACCTGCATGCCAAGGGCATAACCTGAACCGGCGTTCCATACCGGATACCATGCCCTGCCCTTACCTTCTTCAGATGACCTTGGCTTGAATACGTTAACTGCTCCACCGGCACCAAGGCATATTGCCTTCGCCTTAAAGAGATATATCTTGTTTTCTCTCACGCTGAAACCGGCTGCTGCTGCAACCCTGTTCTCAACATTGGCATCCTTAAACAGCTTGACTATAAATACCCTTTCAAAATGGTTCTCTTCCACCCCGGTTGCCTTCCTGTTAATCTCAAGGGCCTTCTTTGCAGCCTCTGCAACGATGACCTTGTAGGATTCACCGTTGATCATGATCTGCCATCTTCCGGACCTGACAGGTGTTCCACCGTCCTTCAGCATTGCCTTGCCGGCATCCTTTGCCTGAAAACCGTCAAGAGAAAAACCGTCATCACCCTTCTTCCAGATAGGGAGTCCCCACTCCTCAAAAAGGTGGACTGAATCGTCAACATGCCTTCCAAGGTCGTAAACCAGGTCTTCCCTGATTATGCCCATGAGGTCGTCCCTGACGTATCTGACATAGTCTGCAGGGTCGTTCTCGCCCATATAGGTGTTGATAGCTGAGAGACCCATGGCAACAGCGCCGCTTCTGTCGGTTGCCGCCTTGTCGATCATGGTTATCCTGATCCCCTGAGGAGTTGCCCAGCGTGCAGCCTCATAAACGGCACCGCAAGCGGACATACCACCACCGATAACGAGGAGATCAGTCTCAACCTCAACAACCTCAGGCCTCTCGCAATATGAAAATGTACATGTTTCTTTTTCCATGTTTAAGCCTCCTTAATTACTTTATTGTAGGCAATGTTACGCCCGCACCCTGCTGGGTAAAATGTCCGGGCTCCTTGATTTTTGAAACATCGGCTTCAGGCTTCCCTGCATAAGGATCAACAGAACCTTCCGCAGTTGTCCTGATCGGGAATTTGAACCTCTTCAGTGTACCGTTTCTGAACTTGACCGTCCACATAATATCTGCGGTACCCCTGAGAGGAATAACATTTCCACCAAGGGGATTGAAATCCTGATACCCCCTGACCTCAATAGCCTGCTGAGGGCAGATCTTAACACAGTTGTAACACTCCCAGCACTGATCAGGCTCCTGATTCCATGCCTTCATCCTGTCGCGATCGAGCTTCATCAGGTCATTCGGACAGATGTACATACACGCCGTCCTTTCCTGCCCTTTGCAGCCGTCGCACTTTTCAGTAATCACATAACTTGGCATACTGAATACCTCCTCACATTAGATTTAGGTTTTACAACAAATAACAAAAAATCAAGGACCTCTCCACCTCCCTTCACTTAATCCTGGAGATTGACGAATATAATTTTTCAATTGTCAATCGAAAATCATCAATCCTTTTATGCTCCCTCTGCGTACTTGTGCATCTTTATTTCAACCTTCTCTGAAAGCCCCTGATAGTACTCGCTCAGTATCTTCAGGACCTCCGGACGGCTGAACTTGTCTGAAACCTCCTCACCCTCCGACAGCATCTTCCTCAGCTTTGTACCGCTCAGTATCAGCCTGTCTTCCTTGCTGTGCGGGCATGTCTTCATTGATGCCATACCGTCACACTTGTAGCAGTAGAAAGTCCAGTCGATCTTGAGGGGCTTTGTCTCCAGGGCATCCTCGGGTATCTCGTCAAATATCTTCTGTGCATCAAAAGGCCCGTAGTAGTCACCCACACCGGCATGGTCACGACCGACTATCAGATGGCTGCAACCGAAGTTCTGCCTGAAGAGTGCATGCAGAAGGGCCTCTCTTGGTCCTGCATATCTCATATCCAGAGGATAACCGCCGACTGTTATCGTGTCCTTAACGTAATAGTTTTCAATAAGGGTATCTATGGAGGTCTGCCTGACATCCGCCGGAATATCCCCGGCCTTGAGCTGTCCGAGAAGCATATGGATATAGACACCGTCACATATCTCTATGGCGATCTTTGTCAGGTACTCATGGGAGCGGTGCATCGGGTTGCGGGTCTGAAAGGCTGCAACAGTCGTCCAGCCCTTATCCTCAAAATTCTTCCTTGACTCCTCGGGCCTCATGTAAACACCCTTGTATTCTTCAGGGAATCTTCCCTCACTCAGTACCTTGACCGGTCCGGCAAGGTTTACCTCTCCCTGGGCCATAACCTTGGCAACCCCGGGATGCTCGATATCGTCGGTTCCAAAGACCTTTTTGCATTCATGCACCTTGTCTATGGTGTATTTCTCTTTTACCGTCATTGTAGCCATTATCTCGCCGCTCTCTTCGTCTATCAGGGCAACATCCTCTCCAATCCTGATGCTGTCTGCATTGCCCTTTGTGGTGGAAAGCGTGATAGGGATCGGCCAGAAGGTTCCATCCGTCATCTTGTATTCATCACATACGCCCTTCCAGTCTTCATATCCCATAAAGCCTTCAATGGGGGTAAATCCGCCTATCCCCATCATTATCAGATCGCCGGTCTCCCTTGAGGTCATCATCACATCGGTAAGGGTCCTCGCTCTTTCTTTCTCTTCTTTCAGCTCATCACCCTCAAGCAGCAGGGGCTTAAGCTTTTTCTCTTTACCATGTGGATTTACCAGTGCCATAAAATCCTCCTTAGTTATTTAGTCATTGTCATACAAACACAAAAACTTACCAAACAGTCTCCGCACCTGCACTTCTCCCCTATTCACCAAGGATAGAGCAGATCCCGGCAAATATCTCGTCAATATCTCCGGTACCCTCAACGGTCTTCAAAATACCCTTATTTTTATAGTATTCGATAAGGGGAGCTGTCTGGGCCTCATAGACTTCAAGTCTCCTGCGGATGGTCTCCTCCTTGTCATCATCCCTCTGATAGAGTTCTCCTCCACATTTATCGCAGACTCCTTCTTTCCGAGGGGATGAAAAATAGATATTGTACATCTGACCGCACTGCCTGCAGGTTCTCCTTCCGGTAAGCCTCTTCATCAGGATATCCATATCAACATCTACACAGAGGGCAACCTGAAGGGGAATGTTTGTCTCGTCAAGCACCTTGTCAAGCACTTCCGCCTGGGCGGTATTGCGGGGGAACCCGTCAAGGATAAAACCATTTTTGCAGTCGTCCCCGGTAAGTTTTTCCTTGACAAGACCGATTACTACCGAGTCGGGAACAAGCTCTCCCTTGTCCATATAGGATTTTGCTTCTTTTCCAAGGGGTGTACCGTCTGCAACGGCCTTTCTGAGGATATCTCCTGTGGAAATCTGGGGGATACCGTATTTCTCTACAAGCTTCTTGGCCTGTGTCCCCTTCCCTGCTCCAGGTGCACCAAGTAGTACTATTCTCATTAAAATACCTCCATTATATAGATTTTTGGTTTACGTATCAGTTCAGGAAACGCACTATACTACATAAAGAAAAAGTTTTATTTCAAGAAAAAAATTACAATCACAACATAAGATTTTCTTATATTTTTGATGGTTTTTTTCCAATTAAGACCAAATCATGCCATGGGGGGGAGGTTATCGGCGGGTGTAAGGGATTAATGATTGCAGCGTAAAGCACGAGGGCGGGTCCTGTCCGGAGTTATTACCTCAGACCTCGCTCAACCCTCGCGAATCCCTCGAGGCATATGCCCCAAGGTCAACATCACCATTAAACATGCGGTTGATCCTGTCGAGGATAAACAACCTTAAGGCCTTGTGGTTATCGACTGAGAGGAATTTTAACACGTCACGCTCTGAAGCATGCCCCTTTTTATCCCTGATAATTCTGAAAGCGATCGTTATCCCGTTATTGATATTAATGTAAAAAGTACCGTCATTTTTTATGTCAAGCCTTTTCTTGACCTCTTGCCTTTCGCGCTCTCCTACCTTGAGGGAGTCGAACTCCTGCAAAACCTTCTTAAGGTGTTCAATGCAGGCAACGGCCTTGGCCCACTGTTCAACGTCCTTGATGCTAAACCTCTTGCGGAAAATCGCCCCGTAAGAATTCTTCTCCGGTTCAGAGGAGCTTATGAAAGGTATCTCATCCAGAAGATCATCCACTCCTATAACCTCCTTGTTCACGGGGATGGAGGCTATGACCTTTTCTATAAAATTCCTGAGCCCCCTGACATTACCCTCGGACCAGGACTGCTCCTGAGCAACTTCAAGGGCCTCCTCCTCGATGCCTATAACCCCTTTTCCGTACTTGTCGGAGAAGTCGGAGATAAAGTAATAGACAAGTCTTGGAATGTCGGACTTCCTGTCCCTCAGGGACGGTAACCGAACGGAAAAGACATTCAGTCTCTGGTAAAGGTCATTCCTGAAACAGCCTTCCCCGACAAGGGCTGAGAGGTCTCTGTTAGTGGCTGTAATAACCTTCACATCCACGGCAATCTCTTCACTGCCGCCTATCCTCCTTATAGTCCTCGTCTCCAGCACCCTGAGAAGCTTGGTCTGCAACTGGAGCGGCAGTTCGGCTATCTCGTCAAGAAAGAGTGTCCCCCTGTCAGCCACTTCAAATAGCCCCTTCCTCGAAACAACCGCAGAAGTGAAGGCGCCTCTTTCATATCCAAAGAGTTCACTCTCGATCAGGTTTTCCGGAATGGCGGCACAGTTGATAGCCACAAACTCTCCCTTTCTGCCCGAATGACCATGAATCCCCCTGGCAATCAACTCCTTCCCCGTACCGCTTTCACCGATGACCATCACCGGGGAATCGCCCTCTGCAGCGATCTCCGCCACCCCGATGGCCCTCATCAGGGCAGGATGGTTTCCGATAAGCTCTGAAAACTTCCCGAGCTTTCCCCTCCTCATCTCCATGGCCCTCTTGAGCGCCTCCTCAATATAGTCATCATTGTCAAGTAGCCTTGCCCCGGACACCGCCCCCTCCTTCATGGCTTCCTTCAACGCCTC
>CAZXDE010000044.1:0-3499 GCA_964639515.1 uncultured Thermodesulfovibrio sp. | reverse complement strand
TTGTCCTGAACGCACCGGTTCGTCTCTCCGGTAATCATGATGATCTTTGTCCTCGTCGAGACCTTCCTTATGACGTCTATCAACTCCCTTCCAAGCCCGTCAATAACCATGCCCCCCTCTGTCTCCGGCAGGTTCAGGTCTATAATCACCAGGTCCGGCAGACTGTCTTTAATAAACCTTTCTGCATCCCTGAACGTGAGACAGTGGTAAACCTCCAGCATTCCCTCACTTACAGCACCTTTCAAACTCTTCCCGAGACTCTCCACAACTCCAATCTCGTCATCCACAACCAACAACCTGGGTCTCATCAGCCCTCCCCTCACTAAAATTTCCTGATCTTCAACGTCATAACCGTCCCCTTGCCATCATTTCCTTCAGCAATCCCGAGCTCACCGCCCCACCTGCCCAGACTCCTCTCCACATCGCCAAGCCCATGACCCCGTCCCCGGCCACCCGACCGGAAACCTCTTCCATTGTCCTTGACCGAGATACATATGAACTCCTCTGAAAGGGAGATACTAACCCTGATCTGTGGATCGTCTGTTTCCCTGACCACATCCTGGGCGTTCTGAAGGAGATTTCCAAGACAACTCCTCATATCCTCAGGGCTTACCACCATGGTATCGCTCTTTTTCATGCCCTCCGGAAAGTCGTGCTCAAAATCATGGCTTCGCCTCAACTCCCTGATTATAGCCTCAAGCCTTTCGCAGTCAACGTAATACTCCTCCTTCAGCACCCTTGACATCTCGTCGATAAGGGGACGAATCTTATTTTCAAAGTAATCGATGAGGATCGCCTCGTATTCCTCACGCGTGGGGGATTCCCTGCCGACCTTCTCCTGATATCCCGTTATTACGGCCTTGCCTGACTCCAGTATTCTCGTCATCTCATCAGGCCCGGCGGTCTTCAATCTCCGGGATTCCTCCAGTGCGGTTTCGAGATGGCCTGAGAGTAGCCCCCTGAACCTTGAAACCTCTTCATCATCCTTCATACACCCCTTCCAGACCTTTGCCCTGTGCAACACATCCTTTATCCTGTGGAACTTCCTTACAGCATCAACCACTTCCATACGGGAAGGGCTCCTCTTCAGGAAGCGCCACACAAGAAAAAACAGGGTGCCACCGATAACCACGACTATTGCAATTACACCCCATTGAGGCAGCCTCTCACTTCCCATGCTCCGTGCAATCTCTTGCCGTGCCGTTCCGAACTCAGATGTTATTACATCTCTGCGGCCTTCACCTTCTCCAACCCTCTTAAAAACATTTGCAACGTGCCCGACCATTATCCCCTCAACCTCTCCCCACTCCGGAATGCTCGGATAGGAGCGGAACTCCTGCCTGATCAGGGTGAGGGGATAGGTGCAAAGTTTCGGGTCCTTGAGCAGGGCTTCAAAATTATCTATTCTCGGAGAGAGCCCTGCGCCGTGATTACCCCTGAAAGAAAGGAATTTCATGAGTTCCTTTGACGCCTCTTCTTCCATGGGACTGCGGGGGGAGTTTATCAGGGCAAGTTGACTGCCACCGGTAAAGATGTTTCCAGAAGATACGGCAGGTCCCGACATGGAACCCGCATTCACAAACCGGTCGGGTCTTTCAGCCCCAGCCACTGCGTCCAGGATCCAGGGACCTATGAATATCATCGCATATTTACCCTTCAGGAAATCAGTCTCAATGTCAACAAGACGGAGGGCCTTACCGTCTCCGCCTTTCATGGGTGCACAACCCTTCACCGCAAGGCCGACATACCTGCTCATACCCTCTATCGCGCGCTCATCCCCTATCCCCGGAAGACCTTTGCCGTTGACAATGTTTCCACCCCACCCCCATATCCACGTCATGGCACTATGCAGGGTGCTGTAATCATCCCCGGAAGTCGGTATTCCTACAAACCAGACACCCTTCTCTTTTACGTTTGCCTTAAATTTCTCACAGGCCCTTTCCATATCATCCAGGGTCTTGAGGGATTCAGCCTTTATCCCTGCCTCCTCGAAAAGATCCCTGTTGTAAAACCAGGTCCTGATGTCAAGGACCCAGGGGATTGCATAGTAGCCATCCTCGCCCAATATCCTTGAACCCTGGAGTGCAGAGTTTATGTATTCTCTCTCAATCGGCTTTACAACGTCGGTTATCTTTCTCAGTACTCCCCTCTGTGCAAGAGCTGCAGTCCACGTGGAACCTATCTGGACAACATCAACCCCCTCCTTCACGGCATTATTAATGATCCTGCTAAAGGGATCTTCGTGCCAGCCGATGAACAGGACCCTGATTACCAGGTCACCACCCACGGGATCGAGCCCCTTCTCCCTCAGGAATCCCTGCCTGAACTCCTCAATACCCTGCAGAATCCCCCGGTTCTCCATCAGTACAAGCATGGACCTCTCTTTATCCTGCCCTATATCTATATCTGCATACGGATATCTTGCCGCAAAAGCCGTAAAATCTTCCGCTGAATAGGCCCTCTCCGGCAGGCATTCACCTGCCATAAGCCAGAGGGTTATTTCATCACTCAGGGCAAGGGAAGGGGACAACAGCAACAAAAAAACAAACAAAACTGTAAATATCCGCATGAACCTCATACCTCTTTCCTGAAGCACCCTGAAGTATCTCCCTGAATGGAAATCCGCTCTCATTTCACATTAAAGCGTTTTATGGTCTCATTCACGCAATTTCCGGCAATATTTCCTTTTCCCCTACATAGTACTATAAGGTGATTGTCTTATGCTCCTGTTTTTTTAATTCTTTGGGCTGAAATTCCGAAAGAATTTCAACTGATTGTTTCAACGCCCTGATAGTGATATATTTAGATAGGTATTTCAGTTTTAAATAAACGGCTCCACATTACGGATAGGAGACACCATTGATCAATGCACTTTGTAGTTCAGCTAATGGATTCTCAGAAGTAACAAATATACATCCATCAGGCGATGTTTCAGAGATTCGTTCAACTTTAACCCAACCTACATTCTTTGCATACCAAAAAATTTCTGTATAGTCACCATCAACATCAACTTTAATTTTCAGACAATCTGAGAAAGTCCCTGCTGGTACTGTTATATCGTATAATCCTTCAAAAGTATGTGTTACTTTACCTCCTGAATCTAAAGAAGTAACCCAAGAATCACCAACCTTCATTTCTTTAGGAAGTAATACAAATAAATCTCCTATTATTCCACAGTCGTTGCAATGCATTAATAGACTTTCTTCACTATGGGCTATATGGAGTTCGCCACTATCTTCTTCGTCACAACTAACAACTGATTCTTTTACTACCTGGTACGTTACTCCATCAATAGTAATAGTCTCCCCATCAACCTCAACAGTGCCTAAATTATATACCCACTTATTACTTATTTCTAAGGGATAGTAATCGCTGCCTTGGTAAAGACTGTTGTTATCATCATTATTGTCACCATCTCCTCCACCGCTACCGCAAGCACCTAAAAAGACAGCAAGTAAAATAGTAAATAATAACACCCCCATAATCCTAATACAGCTTT
>CAZXDE010000043.1:2751-12974 GCA_964639515.1 uncultured Thermodesulfovibrio sp. | reverse complement strand
TCTGTTTCTTATCGTGAGGTTATCTTGAAGGCATCGTGAGGCTGAAAACTTCTTTTTGCCTCACGATTACTTCAAGATTACTCACGATTTTTAAAAACTAAAGTCTCTTTTTTCTGTTTCTTATCGTGAGGTTATCTTGAAGGCATCGTGAAGCTTAAAAACTTCTTTTTGCCTCACGATTACTTCAAGATTACTCACGATTTTTAAAAACTAAAGTCTCTTTTTTCTGTTTCTTATCGTGAGGTTATCTTGAAGGCATCGTGAGGCTGAAAACTTCTTTAGCCTTTTGATTTCTCTGAAATTTAATACTCCTCAACTCCCCCACTCCTAAACTTGTTTTACCCCCAAACCAGTCTTCCCCGCCGGTTAGCCCAGCAGCAGACCGAGACATCCACAAAATAGGAGGCCGGGTGGCGGTGGTTGTAGTCTATATTTACCCCGATTACCGTGGTTTTGCCGCCAAATCCGAGAGGCCCTATGCCAAGCTGATTCAGCTCATCAAGTAGCCTCACCTGCAGGGCGCGGACTTCTTCATCTCCGTCTTTTTCATCAACCCTTCTGAGCAGTTGTCTCTTTGCAAGCACAGAGACCTGGTCTTTTGTCGCCCCGATTCCAACGCCAAGGGTATAAGGGGGACAACCCCGTCCCTGTGCCTTGAAAACAGTATCTATTATGCACTTTCTGACTCCGTCAAGGTCTCTCTGTGCGTTTATATGCTCTGCCGGCAGCTTGTAGATTTGTCCCGCATTTTCACATCCCGAGCCTTTGAGCATGAGATCAATCGTGAGGACATGCTCATCGGTCTCTTCAAAGTATATCACCGGGATATTTTTCCCGGTATTATCCCCTGAATTTTTATCTGTGAGGATATCCACGGCATTTGGTCTGAGGGGCACCTTTTCAGTGGCCTCTCTTGTAGCAACAACGATGATCTCCCTCAATTCCTTCTGACTCAGTTGTTGCGGGATTCCTACAAAGAATGTCGGCACCCCGGTATCCTGACAGACAGGACGTGAAGTCTTTCTTGCAAGGGCAATATTTTCAAGGACTATCTTCATTGCCTCTTTGGCAATCCCCTCATCTTCTATCGCATGTGTTTTTTTGAGTTCAGTTTCGATATCTGAGGGCAGGGATGTCGCCACTTTTCTGTAAAGTTCCGCAATCCCGTGTTTTAGTTCTAACAAGCCTTTTTCCTCCTGAACTCCCTAACTTTCTTTTCAGCCTCACGATACAGACTAAATTACTTTTTTATTTTTTATAATGCATAAAGAAGCTTAAAAACTTTCTCTTTTAGCCTCACGATTACTTCGAGATTATTCACGATTAAAAAAATATCCTCTTCTGTTTCTTAATCTTGAGGCTATCTCGAGGGCATCGTGAAGCTCAAGAATTTCTGCTTTAGACTCTCGATTTCCTCAAGAACTCCATTCCTCCATCAATCCATCACTCCAATCTTTTACTCTTCACGCAGTAGTCCTCTTCAAGCTCATGAGGGAGTCGATGTGTTTCTCTTCCTGGGACATCATCTCCTTGAATATTACCTTTGCATTGGAATCCTCTGCCGAATCAGACAGTTTTCTGTAAAAATTAAAGGCCTTTCCCTCAATCTCAAGCGCCAGGATAATGGCCTCCGTATCGTCAATGAATTCCTTTTCCTCAAACAGCTTTTCAGCCTCTTTTATGGGAATTCCCGACTCGATATGGGTAGCGGGAACCTTTTTACTGAACTCCTCATAGCTCAAGGTCTCAATATCTCCCTGAAAAGATTGGTATAAAAACTCAAGGTAGTGCATATGGGTCTCTTCCCAATCACGGAGTTTTATAAAAGTCTCTTTTGCATAATCTGCAATGGCCTTTGAAGATGCAAAATCATAAAATTCCCTTGTTCCCTTTTCCATTGTGTATGCCTCAACGATTGCATCAATCAGATCTTCTTTACCGGTAATCATTTTGTACCCTCCCTAATTATGAAATGAACAGGTCTTGAGGCCCATCGGCCAAGGCAGATAAATTATACTACCATATTATCATAAATCAATTGCATATGAAAGAAAATATCAAAGAAAATAGTGGGAAGGCAGGAAATCCAGGGTCACCCTCTGTATATATCCTTGAAACTGAAAAGCAGTACTTTTGCATACCCTATATTGGTCTTCAGGTCATTAAAGGATCGCATCTTCAGTGCCTGTTTTAATATCTGGCTTGGTCTCAGATAATAGCTTCTAAGTGCCTTTTTCTGGGCATCCATCAGGTCATTGATACTTAGCTGTGGAGTCTCAACAATTGCAGTATTATAAACAAAACTGTTCCAGTCATCGGTCCTCAGGTACTTATGTTCCTTGGCCCATTCAAAGAATTCCGTTCCGGGGAAGGGGATGGCGATTGTGAATCCAACGAGGTCCGGGCTTATCTCCTTTGCCAGCTTTATCGTGTCTTTCAGTGTTTCCTTTGTCTCTCCCGGCAGGCCAACCATAAAGTATCCGTGTACCTCAAGGCCGACCTTTTTTGTCAGCTTGAAGGCTTCCCTGATCTGATCAATAGTCGTATTCCTGGATGCCTTGTTCAGTATCTCCTGGTTTCCTGATTCCACTCCATACTGAATCTGCCAGCAGCCTGACTCTTTCATAACTCGCAGAAGTTCTTCGTCCACGTAGTTCACCCTGCCGTTACATTCCCAGGAGATGTCGAGGCCACGTTTAATCATCAACCTGCAGATCTGCTTTATGCGTTCCTTGTTCAGGTTGAATATGCTGTCTCTGAAGGAGATGTTTCTGACTTTAAACTCCTTGTACAGATATTCAAGCTCGTCTACCACGTGCTCCGGGCTATGTGTCCGGTATCTCCTGCCAAAAGTGATCCTGACATCGCAATAAGTGCAGCTATGAGGACAGCCGCGGCTTGTTATTATGTTTGCATATGTTCCGTCAGTCCTTTTTGACCACGCAGCAGGAGGATTGTACTTTCCTATCGGCAACAGGTGGTACGCCGGCCGCGGCAAGTCGTCCAGATTTTTTATCATCTCACGACTCCTGGTTCTGATTACCTGGCCATCCTTGTCCTGATAAATGATACCTGCAACACTGCTTATATCTTTTTCGTTCTCTAATGCCTTGACCAGTTCGAGCATGGTGTTTTCGCCTTCTCCAATAACTCCTATGTCGACTTCGTCGTGTGTGACGACCTCCTGGCCCAGAGCGGTAATGTGTGGTCCGCCGAGTACCACGTATGTTTCCGGTGATTTCTCCTTGATTATCCTTGCAATCTCCAGTCCCTGCTTTGCCCTCGGTGTGACAACGCTGACCCCTACCAGGTCAGGTGAGTAAGCATCAAGTTCCTTGCTGAGTTTCTCACGATTCAGACCTTCAATGTAGCCATCGATAATCCTGACATCAATATCGTTCTGCTCAAGCACCGCTGCAATGTATCCCAACCCTAAGGGTAGCGAATTAAATAGAGGCGGGGTGTCTTCCGTCATACTGATCGGGGGATGGATGAGTAGTACTTTCATTTGTTATCACCTTCTAAATTGATTTTTGGGTTTATAAAATGACCATTACTTCAGTAACGACTTGATGTATCGTTTGCCGTATGATAAAAGGGGACGGGGGTTTGCAGAAAATATTACGTTGGGCTCAAAATAGCAGTGCAGGAGACACCCCTTGCAATTGTCCACCACGCTTAGATTGTTTCCAAGCTCTTCCCATAATTCCTTAAAACTTTTATCATGAAACGAACCGGTACACTCTTTAAAAAACTCATAACATGTCCCCAGCCTGCCGTCAGGTGATATCCCGCAGCTCAGATAGCCCGAGATGCACTTCATTTTTGGCATTTTGAATG
Source organism: uncultured Thermodesulfovibrio sp. (assembly GCA_964639515.1). Classification (GTDB taxonomy): domain Bacteria; phylum Nitrospirota; class Thermodesulfovibrionia; order Thermodesulfovibrionales; family JdFR-85; genus BMS3Bbin07. Next base: position 9,134 of record CAZXDE010000043.1, on the reverse strand, counting down.
TGTACATGGCATCAAGCATCATATTGCTCATAGTGACGGGATAACCTTTATCACGCAGTTCCCTTATTTTTAAGACGGCATTTCTGTAGTTTTCTATGCCACCGTATATCTCGTCATAACTTTTTTCAAGTTCCTCCATGGTTTTATAATGGAAATGTGTGATGAGTGGAAAGAAAGTAAAGGTTTTAATCCCAAGCTTACTGCCGTATTCCACGATATTATCAATCTCTTTTGTAGATATCCTGGTTAGCACCACATTAAGTGAAACATAGGGGACCTTTGCTACCGCTACCTTGATACCCTCGATCACCGTGTCGTCAAGGATCTTTATAATTCCTACTTCCTCAGGAACATCTGCGTTCATGGTGTCGAAGGAGAAGCTCATCATGTCCACATAGTCACAGATTTCGTCAATTCTCTTTGTTACAAGTGAACCGTTTGTAGCGACTTTCGCCATCATACCACGCTTCTTTATCCGTTTAAGGATTTCCGGAAGGTCTTTTCTCATTAGGGGTTCGCCACCGCTTATAGCATATATTACACAGCCCATGTCGGCAATCTGGTCCACGAGGTCCAATACCTGTGTGGTATTCAGCTCCTTGATGTTGTCACCCCATAGTGAGCAGTAAGAGCACTTGTAATTGCATTTGTGGGTTATCCTGTGGCCTACCTTGATCAGATTTCTCTTTTTAAGGAGGTTAAACTGTATTGCGGCGTTTGCCAGTCTAAGGGGTTTTTTTAGCATGTGGATTTCTTTGGTTTTGGCATGGGGTTTTTAATAAAAAATAAGTGTATGTACCGAATACATAATAATATTTTATATGTTTATAAAGCTTAAAGTCAAGGATTTCCTCGAGATCCTGACAGCTTTTTATGAATATCGGGGTTCATGCAGATGCTTGCTAAAGACCATATGTGTGTGAAGAGTTTATTTCTTTGCCGGTTTATCTGTTGGGGCCTGTTCAGGTGTGGCCGGTTTTGCACCTGCAGGAGAAGCTGGTATGGACTTTTTTTCAGGTATAACGGTGGACTGAACAACAGACCCCTGTTTTACAGTAACCACTGTAAGTATAAGAGAGGTAATCATGAAGGCTATGGCAATCCCTGTGGTAAGCTTGTTCATGAATGTAGCCGCACCTCTGCCGCCGAATATTGTCTGACTGGATCCTCCTCCGAAGGTTGAACCAAGCTCAGCTCCCTTTCCACCCTGAATCAGTACTATGCCTATCAGTAACAGACATATGCTTATGTGAATAAATATAAGTATTGTTGTCATATTATCTCCGCTAAGTGTAGTTGACTATTCCTGCAAAACTATCCGGTTTCAGGCTCGCCCCTCCTACAAGGGCGCCATCCACATCCTCCTTTGACATCAGGGAGGATACATTATCCGGTTTTACGCTTCCGCCATAGAGAATTCTTATTGTACCGGCAGTATCGCCGTAGAGGGTTACGAGTTCCGACCGGATAAACCGGTGGGCCTCCTGTGCCTGCTCAGGTGATGCAGTCTTGCCGGTGCCGATGGCCCATACAGGCTCATATGCCAGAACAAGATCGTCGGCGGCAATTCCGCGTAAACCCTCTTTTATCTGCCTCTTCAATATATTAAAGGTATTCCCTGACTCTCTTTCCTCAAGCGTTTCTCCAATGCAGAATATTACGGCAAGCCCTGCGCTCATTGCCACCCGGATCTTCCTGTTCACAGTCTCGTCCGTCTCACCAAAATACTGCCGTCTCTCTGAATGGCCTGCAATCACATATGAGCACTCCACGTCCTTAAGCATAAGAGGGGATATTTCCCCTGTATAAGCCCCTGATTCCTCATAAAAGACATTCTGTCCTGCGAGTTTAATATTACTCTCTCTGAGGAGTTTTGCAGCAACCGGCAGGGAGGTGAATGGGGGGGCAATAACTATTTCCACATTCTGAACACCTGTTACAAGCGGGAGGAAACCGATAATAAACTCCTCAGTCTCCTTCGTAGTCTTGTTCATCTTCCAGTTTGCTGCCATCATTGGTAAACGCATAATATTAATTAAAACCCAAAAAGGGAAGCAAAGTCAACTTTCTTCTTTCAGCCTCTCGATTACTTCAAGATTACCTCGCGATAGAACCAAACTTATTTTTTAATCATTCATCGTGAGGGCATCGTGAATCTCAAAAACTTCTTTTAGCCTCAAGATAGCCTCAAGATTTCTCACGATTTTAAAAAACTAAAGTCTCTTCTTTCTCTTTCTTAATCTTGAGGCTATCGTGAGGGTATCGTGAAGCTAAAAACTTCTTTCAGCCTCTCGATTACTTCAAGATTACTTCAAAACTCCCCAACTCCATTACTCCATCTTTAACTCAATCCCTCCAACTCCCAGTTCTCAAGCTCACTCCTTATTGCGCTTATATCCGTCCTGTTTTCGATTGCCTTAACAATCCTTCTCATATCCTTTATGTCTCCGTAAAGGATTGTGCCGATTATTGTGTTTTCCCTGATGACGAGTTTTTTGTAGATAAATTTGCCGGGATCTTTTATCACTATTGATTCGTGATTCCCTTCAGCGTCGATATTGCCGGCTGCAACAAGACCCGCCCCTGCAATCTTCAGGAAATTGGATATTGTCGTGCCTTCATAAACAGCGTTTCCTCCTGCCATGTTTATCCCTGCAACCTCACCCTGTTTTTCTGCGGCAGGCCATATTCCGTAAAAGACCCCCCTGTGTTGTATCAAATCTCCAGCAGCGTAAATCTCCGGCAGTTCTGTTTCCATCCTGTCATTAACAATAAGGCCTTTTTCAATTTTCAGTCCGGCCTTTTGAGCAAGCGCTGCATTTGGCCTGACGCCTGCAGATATGATTATCATGTCGCAGTCAACCCTTCTTCCATTTTCAAGCAGTACTCCCTCAACCTTGTCTGCTCCAGATATCTCTTCTGTTTTTGTACCGAGATAGAATGTAAACCCCATCTGCTCCAACTGTGTCCTGAGCATATCGGCACCGTCAGTGTCCATCTGTCTTGGAAGAAGCCTCGTGAAAAACTCGACAACTGCAACAGAGATGCCGGACTTTCTCAGGGCATTCCCTGCCTCAAGGCCGAGCACGCCGCCTCCGATTATAAGGAGACGCTTATTGCCCATCCCTGCATACTCTCTTATTGCAATTGCATCCTTCAGGGTCCTGAGAGTAAAGACCCCTTTTTTGCCGGCACCGGCACCGGCACCGGCAATGGCGGGAACAAAGGGTATTCCTCCTGTTGCCATCAGGAATTTGTCGTATTTTATTTTTACATCAGAGGAGGTGATGATTTCCTTTTTTGCAACATCTATATCAGTTACGGCTGTATTCAGGATAAGGTCGATTTTGTTTTCCTCATACCAGGTATCCTTTTTTAAAATAATACTTTTTTCATCAACATCCCCGGACAGAAAGTCTATAAGTCTTATTCTGCTGTAAAAGGGATATGACTCCTCAGTAATAATGGTTATTATGCCGTCATTATCAATCTTCCTGATAAAAGCTGCTGCAGTTGTGCCCGCAACACCGTTTCCTGTTATGACGTATTTCATCCTTCCCCCCTTCTTTGTTTTAAGAGTTGAGGAGTTAACTGACAAGATAACCCAATAAAGCTTCCCATCCCTCCATCCCTCCATCACTCCATCACTTCTGTGTATCCTGTATAATACTATAAAATATCAAGAGGGGATTAAGGGGTGTGTGCCTTTTTAAAATCTGAGTCATCTGCGTAATCTGCGGATTAATAAGTCTGTATATGATCTTTCCCTGAAATCTGCGGATGAATTGATATTGCCTCCGGCGGCTTACTTGACAGACATCATTACTATTTTTTAGTGTATAAATTGCCGGGTAAACGTTTTTAACGCAGGAAGCTATATGTTGTGGAGACACTGACGGGGAATTGGAGAATTGAACTCCATCACTCCAACACTCCATTACTCCAGAGCTTTTTACTCCAGAGTCTTTTGATTTTTCAAGGGAGGATAGATGAAGATAGTTCTTGCTTATTCAGGAGGTCTTGATACCTCGGTTGCAATTGAATGGCTTAAAGATACATACAATGCAGAGGTCATTGCCTACTGTGCAGACCTTGGCCAGGGAGAAGACCTTGAGGCTGTCAGGGACAAGGCCCTCAGTACAGGGGCGTTGCGTGCCTATATTGAAGACCTGAGAGAGGAGTTTGTCCGGGACTATATCTTTCCCATGCTCAGGGTAAATGCCGTTTATGAAGGAGTTTATCTGCTGGGCACTTCCATTGCCAGGCCCCTTATTGCAAAGAGGCAGATTGAGATTGTTGAGAAGGAGGGAGCCGATGCGGTTGCCCACGGGGCCACGGGCAAGGGTAATGACCAGGTGAGGTTCGAGCTTACCTATTATGCAATGAAGCCCGACATACAGGTAATAGCGCCGTGGAGGCAGTGGCCTTTTAACTCAAGGGAATCTCTCATTGATTATGCCCGCTCAAAGGGCATAGATGTGCCGGTTACAAAGGAAAAACCATACAGTATGGACATGAATATCTTCCATATAAGTTATGAGGGCGGAGTGCTTGAAGACCCGTGGGCGGAACCACCGGATGATATGTATACAATGATGGTTTCACCTGAAAATGCCCCTGATAACCCGGTTTATATTGAGATAGATTATGAGGAAGGTAACCCCGTGGCCATTGATGGTGAAAAACTCAGCCCTTTCGAGCTCCTTTCAAGACTGAACACGATTGCCGGTGGGCAGGGAATAGGCAGGGTGGATATTGTAGAGAACAGATATGTCGGGATCAAGTCAAGGGGTGTGTATGAGACACCCGGGGGCACGGTTCTCCATGTTGCCCACAGGGCCATAGAGTCCATTACCCTTGACAGGGAGGTCTTGCACCTCAGGGATTCACTGATACCGAAATATGCTGAATGTGTCTACTATGGTTACTGGTTTTCTCCTGAAAGGGAGATGCTTCAGGAGATGATGGACAGGGTTCAGGTGGATGTGGCGGGAAGGGTGAGGCTTAAGTTATACAAGGGCAACTGCAGTGTAGTTGGAAGAACTTCTCCGAAGAGTTTATACAGCACCGAGCTTGCAACCTTTGAGGCTGAGGAGGTCTATAATCAGAAGGATGCCGAGGGTTTTATAAAACTCAATGCATTGAGACTGAAGCAGAGAAGATATAAGTAGTTGATGGCACTGTACCTTGCTCCGTTCCTCCTGAAAGCATTCGGGTCTTTTTGGGTTTCCTGATTTATGAATATAATGACCAATGACTTTATCTACTGGATTGCCCTCTCCTCAATAAAGGATATAGGGCCTGCAAGTATGAGGAATCTCCTGAATGACTTTGGGTTGCCTGAGGCGGTTTTTAAGGCAACGCTAAAAGAACTTAAGACTGTGGAGGGTGTGGGAGAGCGTAGGGCATTAGCCATAAAGTCTTTTAAGGATTGGGGAAGAATCGAGGGAATTCTTAAAAAGTGTGAGGCCCTTGGTGTAAAAATCATCAGGTATAGTGACCCCTCCTATCCCTGTTTTCTGAAAGAGATACCCGATAGCCCTTTGATTTTTTATGCAATGGGTGATATAAAAGAAGAGGACAGGTTTTCCATTGCAGTTGTTGGTCCCAGGAGGCCGACGGATTATGGGGTAAGGGTAACGGATATGATTGCAGGTCAACTCAGCAGGTTGGGTATGACAGTAGTAAGCGGTATGGCACGGGGAGTTGATACAGTGGCACATAAGGCGGCACTGACAAGGGGTGGCAGGAGCATAGCTGTTCTTGGTTCAGGGCTGGACGTCCCTTATCCTCCTGAGAATGCAGGGCTGATGAAGAGGATAGAGGCAAATGGATGTGTAATCAGTGAGTATCCTTTGGGTACCAAACCGGAGCGGGAGAACTTTCCGCGGAGGAACCGGCTGATAAGCGGTCTCTCCCTTGGCGTGCTTGTTGTTGAGGCCACAGGTGACAGCGGCACACTTATAACAGCTCGTTATGCACTTGAGCAGGGTCGTGAGGTTTTTGCCGTCCCCGGCATGATAACATCAACGAGGTCTTCGGGGACCAATGCCCTTATCAGGCAGGGGGCGCGTCTCGTGGAAAAGGCCTCTGATATAATAGAGGAACTGGCTCCACAGCTTAAGGGTTTTATAAAGGAGAGTAAAAGGTGTGCCGTCACTTTAACCGAAGAGGAGAAGTGTATTGCAGAGAAATTGTCTCCGGAGCCGTTACATATTGATGAACTGACAAGGCAGAGCGGATTGCCTACCTACAGGGTGCTTGGAATCCTTACAACCCTTGAGCTTAAAGGGATTGTTAAGCAGTCAGGAGGTAAAAAGTTTTATCTTGAAGTAGAGTAGAAAATAGAGTTAGAGAGTTGAGGAGTGATGGAGTTGAGGAGT
>CAZXDE010000043.1:0-2651 GCA_964639515.1 uncultured Thermodesulfovibrio sp. | reverse complement strand
AGGAGTGTACAGAAAGTTTATGGAGATTGTGAAGGTAATAAACGGTGATTCGCTTGAAGAAGAGAAGAAGTTTGATGATATTATCGTGAAACTTGAGATGTCGGATGTCAATCTGTTCAAGGTAAATGATGAGCTGAGGGTTCTTGAGGAGACCAGTTTGATAGGGGACGAGGATCTGGATACCATAAAGTCAGTGGTGGTATATCTCTTTATGAAGAATAGCGGGCTTGAGACGGAAGAGATATATGCCCTTGTTTACGGTAATGGTAAAAGTGTTATGTGGCACTGATTACCGGAACATTTGTAATAGATGTTTATTTTAAATTAAAGAGGTATTGAGAATGAAATCACTTGTAATAGTAGAGTCACCTGCAAAGGCCAAGACGATAAACAAGATCCTGGGCAAGGGTTTTTCAGTAAAGGCATCAGTCGGTCATGTCAGGGACCTGCCTGCCAAAGAGCTTGGTGTTGATGTGGAGAAGGATTTTTCTCCCAGCTATGTTGTTATTCCCGGCAAGGAGAAGATTATCAAGGAATTGAGAAAGGCTGCCATGGAAGCGGATGTTGTCTATCTTGCTCCTGACCCGGACAGGGAGGGTGAGGCAATAGCCTGGCATATAGTCGAAGAGTTAAAGAAGGCCAGGGGTGGTAAATCCGGTAAGGGCGATGGTAAGGAGATATACAGAATTACCTTTAACGAGATTACAGAAAAGGCAGTGCGTGATGCCGTCAAAAATGCCGGTAAGGTCGATATGAACAAGGTGGATGCCCAGCAGGCAAGAAGGATTCTGGACAGGCTTGTGGGTTATGGGTTGAGTCCTCTCCTGTGGAGAAAGGTGCAGAGGGGACTGAGTGCGGGCCGTGTGCAGTCTGTTGCTGTAAGGATCATCGTGGAGAGAGAACGGGATATAGAGGCATTCAAGTCCACTGAATACTGGAATATAGGAGGTCTCTTTGAGGGTTCCGTGCCTCCCGAGTTCAAGGCAAGACTCTTTAAATATAAAGAGAAGCATGTAATAAACCGGGAGAAGAATGAATTTCTGATCAGGGACAAGACCACGGCAGAGGTACTTGTCGAAGAACTGAAGACAAAGACTTATGTGCTTGAAAAGATAGAGAAGAAGCTCAGGAAACGTAAGCCATCTCCACCCTTTATTACCAGTACCCTTCAGCAGGAGGCATCCAGGAAGCTCAGATTTACGCCAAAGAAGACCATGGTTGTTGCACAGCAGCTTTACGAGGGGATTGAACTTGGCGAAGAGGGCTCGGTTGGTCTGATCACGTATATGAGGACCGATTCGGTCAGGATAGCCAAAGAGGCACAGGAGGCTGCAAGGGTTTTTATAGAAGAAAAATACGGTAAGGAATATCTTCCCAAGACCCCTCCGGTATATAAGAAAAAAAGTCAGGCCCAGGATGCACATGAGGCGGTCAGGCCGACATATATGAACAGACCTCCTGACTCCATCAAGACCTTCCTTACGAAGGAGCAGTATGTCCTGTACAGGCTTATATGGCAGCGATTTGTGGCAAGCCGGATGGCCCCGGCAGAGATTGAACAGACCACTTTTATCATTACACCTGAAGGAAACGGCTCAGAGTTCAGGGTATCGGGTGATGTGATAAGGTTTAAAGGATTTATGGCTGTTTATACAGAGAGTGTCGACACTACGGCTGAGGATACCGGAGAAGAGGGTTTGTTGCCGCGCCTGAAGGAGGGAGAGACCCTTTCACTGAAGGATATAAGCGCTTCACAACACTTTACGCAGCCGCCCCCAAGGTTTACCGAGGCTTCACTCGTCAAGGCCCTTGAAGAAGAGGGTATAGGAAGGCCGAGCACATACGCTGCCATCCTCTCGACTATTCAGGAAAGGAAGTACGTAAAGAGGGAAGAGGGCAAGTTGAGGCCCACAGAGTTGGGTATGCTTGTAAACGATCTCCTTGTTGAGAGGTTTCCCGAGCTCATAGATATAGGTTTTACGGTTAAAATGGAGGACGAGCTGGACCGGGTGGAAGAGGGCAAGCTGAAGTGGGTCAAGGTGGTCAGGGAGTTTTACGGCCCTTTCAGCAAGGACCTTAGCGAGGCAATGGATACTCAGGAAAGAATAAGACCCGAAGATGAAGCAACGGATGTCCTGTGTGAGTCATGCGGGCTGCCGATGGTAAAAAGGTGGGGCAGACACGGGCGTTTTCTTGCATGTACCGGTTATCCGGAGTGCAAGAACACAAAACCACTTGAAGAGGAAAACGGCAATCTGAAGCCTGTGGAGGAGACCACGGAGAAGTGTCCTCAATGCAGTTCTCCAATGGTGATAAAGCAGAGCCGCTACGGCAGGTTTCTTGCCTGCACACGTTATCCTGAATGCAAGGGCACAAAGCCCCTTGGCACAGGTGTGAGCTGTCCCCTTGACGGCGGGGAGATAATCGAGAGGAAGAGTAAAAAGGGCAAGGTCTTCTGGAGTTGCAGTAACTGGCCTGAGTGCAAATTCGCATCCTGGAACAAGCCGATAGCCGAGAAATGTCCGGAGTGTGACTCAAAGTATCTGGTGGAAAAGAGGGACAGGACAGGACAGGTTACCATCTCCTGCCCCAATAAGGGTTGTGACTATAAAAAAGTCCTGGAAACGGAAGAGGCGGGGAAAGAGGGATAA